>NZ_JBHUAD010000029.1:0-26354 GCF_042789955.1 Oerskovia sp. NPDC056781 | reverse complement strand
GTGGTGGTCCGGCGGTCCCCGCCTGCTGGGTCGTGGTTGTCGTGAAGGTGCTGCTGGTCGTGCGGGCCGTCAGCCGCAGGTCGTGGCCGGGTACTCGACGTCGAACGTCGTCGAGCGGGCACCGGGTCCTGTGCCGATCGTCCCGACGACCGTCGCGGACCCCGCAGGGACCGCCACCGCGCGCGAGCTGAACGACTGCGACGCGCTCTTGCCGGGTGCGACCGACGCGAACGTCTTGGTCCCGAACGGCGTCGTGAGCGCCACGGTCACGGCCTCGTCCTCACCGTTGACCGCGCGCACCGAGACGTTCGCGCGGCCCGCGACGCACTGCGCCTTGGCCGTGACCGCGAGGTCCACGGGCTCTGCCTCGGTCCCCGCAGCCTGCAGGCGCAGGAACGTGACCGAGTAGGCCGGGAACGTGTAGTCGAACGCGTTGGACGCCCCGTCCCAGGTCCGCTCGACGGGCACGATCGCCCGCGGGTTCGCCTTCGTGTTGGTGTCCGTGGGCGCGCCGACCATCTCGGTGACGGTGGCCCGGGCGGCGATCTCCTGGCCCGCGACCGTCACGGCCGTGTCCGCCGCGGTCGCGGTCGGGTTGACGACCTTGACCACGAGGTCGCCGGACTCCTCGTCGCGCGTGACGACCTGGTAGAGCGACTTCGCGGCGGGCTGCTCGTACGAGATCTGGAGCCGGCCGTCCAGGTAGAGCTCGATGGTGCTCCCCTGAACCACGACCTTGACCTTGTAGCCCTGGCCCGTCTCGACGCTCGTGTTCTCGACCGCGGCGACCTCGGCGGCGCTGCCGCCGTCGGCCCGCTGGAGGACCGAGCGCGTGTTGTTCCAGCCGCCGATGTTCCACCAGTAGTAGTCGTTCGGGCCGCCCGCGGCGAAGCCCACCAGGAAGCCCTCGGACCCGGCGATCTTGCGGGCGTCGAGCTCGAGCGTGTAGTTCTTCCAGTCCTTGGCGTACGCACCCGTGACGATCGAGCGCGCGTCGGTCACGGACGTCGAGGACTGCGTGTAGACGCCGTCCTGCGCGGCCCACGTCCCGGTCACGGGAGACCACTGGGTGGCGTCGTCGAACCCGTCCTGGAACAGGACGTCGCCGCTCGTGTTGTCGGTGACCACGACGTTGTCGTACGACGCGCTGGTCGACCACGTGGACAGGAAGACGCCGCCGTCCAGCGCAGGCTCGGCGGAGGCGTCGGCACCGTGCACCGACGGGACGACCACGTCACCCACGTTGTTCGCGAACAGCTCCTGGACGTAGTAGTTCGGCGTGCCCCACGACTCGTCGTTGTCGAACCAGATCGCGTCGGGCGACCACTGCACGTACGACTCGTTGGAGAGCAGCGGCGCGTACGACGCGAGCTCGACGACGTCGGAGTTGCGCTCGAGACCTGTCATGAAGGCGGCCTCGGACAGCGCGTTGAAGAACGTGTTGCCGCGCGACGCGTACTCGCCGAGGAACACGTGCGGGCCCTCGCGGTCGTAGTCGTCGTAGCGGTCCGAGTTCTCGAGGAACCAGCTCGGGTCGTTGTAGTAGTGCTCGTCGACCAGGTCCACCTCCTGCGCACGGTTGAACTCCCAGAGCTCGTCGAACCGCTGGCCCGTGTCGTCCGGCCCCGAGTTCGAGATGATCTGGACGTCGGGGTACGCGGCGCGCACGGCGTCCTTGAACGTCGGGAAGTTCGCCTCGAACGTCTTGGTGTTCTCCTCGTTGCCGAGGCCCAGGTACTTCAGGCCGAACGGCTCGGGGTGGCCGAGCTCTGCGCGCACAGCGCCCCACTCGGTCGTGACGTCGCCGTTGGCGAACTCGACGAGGTCGAGCGTGTCCTGGACCCAGCGCTGGATCCGGACGTCGTCCTTCATCTCGGGGATGGTGCTGCCGCAGCCGTTGGCGCCGACGGACAGGACGGGCAGGGGCGTCGCGCCGAGGTCCTCGGCGAACGTGAAGTACTCGTAGTACCCGATCCCGTACGACTGGTTGTAGCCCCAGAAGTTCCAGTTCGTGGCCCGTTCCTCGACCGGCCCGACGGTCTCCTTCCACTGGTACGTGCGCCGACGGTCGGTGCCGTTGCTCTCGAGGTAGGTGTCGAACGTGCCCGCGTTGGTCACGCAGCCGCCCGGGAACCGCAGGAACTGCGGGTTCATGGCGTCGATCTTCTCGGCGAGGTCCTTGCGCAGGTGGGTCTTGCCGTTGACCGGCCCGACCCAGGTGTCCTGCGGCATGAGCGAGACCATGTCGAGGCGCACGGTGCCGGCGGCACCCGCGAGGACCGCGAGGCGCCCGGCCGAGGTGGTCCCGGTCGCCGTGAGGGTCACCGAGTACTTCTTCCAGGTGTCGGTGCCGTCGACGGTCACCTTCCCGGTCGCGTAGGTGGTCCCCGCCGCGGCGTTCTCCACCTGCACGGTCAGGTCCTGCCCGACGGCGGAGCGCGCCCACACCGAGAAGTCGTACTTCTGGCCCTTGTCGAGGAAGAGGCCCGTGTTGAAGCCCGCGTTGCGCAGGCCCGCGCCGGCCGCCGTCGCGTCGAGCTTGAGGTAGTAGCGGTTGCTGTCGTTGAGGCGCTGCGCGTCGGTCACCACCGTCGTGGTCGCGGTGGCGCCGTTGCGGTCGACCCGCTCCCAGGCCGTGAGCCCCGTGAAGGACGAGTTGTCCGACGAGTTGAACTCGAACGAGCGGTTGCGCACGAGCTCGGCGTACAGCCCGCCGTCCGCGGCGTAGTTGATGTCCTCGTAGAAGATGCCGTACAGGTCGTCGCTCATCTCGACGGTCTCGCCCGCGGCGTCGATCGCGAGCGTGTGCTCGGCCGACGACAGCGCGGTGAGCGTGAGCCTGACGGCCGCGTCCTCGGCGCCGAGCACCAGGGCTCCGTCCGCGGCGCGCACTCCCGCGAACTCCCCGGCAGCGGCACCCGGCACGCGCAGCGCGAGCCTGCCGCCGCCCACGTCGGTCAGCCGGACCTGGGCCGGGGCCGCGTCCGCGGCCCCGAGCGTGAGGCGCCCGTCGCTCGCGACGACCACCGGCAGACCGGTGCCCGCCTGCGCGAGCGTCGCGGCGCCGTCGGGCCCGCCGGCGACCGCCGTGGCCACCAGGCCCAGCGGCGACGCCGGGCGCTGCGCGACGAACGACAGACCCGTGTCCGTCAGGACGAGGTGCTTGTGGTCGGCCGGGCCGTCGAGCGAGAACGTGCCCGTCGGGACGACGTCCTGGCCCTCGGCCGCGTCGACCGCGACGTAGTCGAACGTCGCGGTGTGCGTCGAGCCGTCCTGCGCCGCGAGGGCGTAGAGGCCGACCTGCGTGACGTCGAACGTGACGGTCGTCGAGCCCCCGGGCTTCCAGTCCCCCGCCGTGGCGTCCCAGTAGGACACCGCGAGCGTGTCACCGGTGCGCTGCATGCGCAGCGTCTCGCCCGTCGAGCCCGCACGGTCGGTGAACGACGCGGCCGTGAACCTCCCGCCCGTCTCGTTGTCGAGCTCGATCGCGCGCGCCGAGGGTGACAGGCTGCCCACGTACGTCAGACCTGCGCGGACGTAGTTGTCCATGTCCTTCCACGCGATGAGGCCCGCGCCCTGGTAGACCTTGCCGACCGGGGCCGACACCTTGGTCACGACCGTGAAGTCGCCCACGGGGACGTCCACCATGAAGACGTTCTTCGCGGTGTTCGCCTCCTGGTAGGTGTCGCCCGGCTGGGACGTCAGGGTCAGCGACCCGGGCGTCGTCGCGAGCGACCACGCCGACGGTACCGGGTTGACGACGTCCCACGCCGAGCCGAGCTCGGCCGCGTCGAACTGGTCGACCCAGGCCCCGGCCGGCAGGACCGGGTCGGCGACCGCGAAGGCCGACGGGGTGACCGCGAGGGCGGTCGTCGCCCCCAGCGCGAGGACCGCGACGGAGGCCGCCCAGGGCCGTGCCGTCCTGCTGCGCGACGGACGGGACGTCCTGCCACGGGTTGTGCTGCGGGCAGGGGAATCAGAGATGATCACGTTGCTCCAACCTTGCTGCGACGAGGAAGGGAGCGATGCCGGGTGTATCCCGTGCGCTCCATTGCTGTACGGGGTGCGCCCGGCAGCCACGCCCTCCCGGTCGTCCGAGCCCGTCCCGGGTACCAGCCGGGACCTGCTCGACCGGGAGGGGGTGGCCTCCGGGTCCTTCTCGGCCCGTCACCCTCGACGGTCCGCGCTGTGACGCCTCGCACGGGCCCGGCTCCATGGCCGGCCCGCGCGAGGCGGTGGTGCTGGGTGGGTGCTAGGTGGCGGCCCCTCGTCCCTGACGGAACGTCATGGCCCGCTGCAGCAGGACGAACGCGAGCAGGACCACGCCGATGAAGACCTTGGTCCACCAGGAGTCCAGGCCCTCGCGGGCGATGAGCACCTGGATCAGCCCGTAGACCAGCACGCCCGCGACCGACCCCAGGACGAACCCGCCGCCGCCCGTCAGGAGCGCGCCACCGATCACGACCGCCGCGATCGCGTCGAGCTCCATGCCGATGCCCGTGAGGTTGAAGCCCGACTTGGTGTAGAGGGCGAACAGGATGCCCGCGATCCCGGCGCACGTGCCGCTGATCACGTAGACCCACACCTTGGTCGAGCTGCCCCTGAGACCCATGAGGTTCACGGCCGTGCCGTTGTCGCCCGTGCCCAGCCCGTAGACCGTGCGGCCGAAGCGCGTGTAGTGCAGCAGGTAGATCGCGATCAGCAGGACCACGAACGCGACGACCATGCTCAGGTTGATGCTCCAGGCCTCGCGCCCCTCTCCGAACTTGATCTTCCACGAGGCCAGAGCCGCGAAGCCCTCGTCCTTGATCGCGAGCGACTGGACGCTCACGACGTTGGCCAGGCCGCGCGCGAGGAACATCGCGGCGAGCGAGGCGATGAAGGGTTGTATGTCGAAGTACTGGACCATCACGCCGATCAGCAGGCCGAACGTCGTACCGATCAGCACGCCCAGGATCAGGACCACGGGGAGCGGAGCCCCCACGATCAGGAGCTTGGCCACGACCAGGCCCACGAGGGCGACCACGGCACCGACCGACAGGTCGATCCCACCCGTGATGATCACGAACGTCATGCCGATCGCCAGGACGATCAGGTACGAGTTGTCGACCAGCAGGTTGGAGAAGAGCCGCATGCTCAGGAAGTCGCGACGGTCCGTGCTGTAACGGACCTGGCCCACGACCAGGATGACGGCGAGTGCCACGAGCGTGCCCGTGACGGGCAGGAGCCGGCGGTCCGAGAGCCGGCGGACCACGGGGTTGGTCATGAGGCGGGCGACGAAGCCCGTGTCGTGGCCTCCACGCGGCCCCTTGCCCTGCTGGGGGTTCTTCGACGCCCGCGGCGCCGTCTGGACGGTGCTCATGCTGCTGCCCCCTTCGCACTCGTCGTCGCCGCGCCCGCGCTCGGCGTCGGTCGCTTCGGTCGTCGGGACGTGAGGAGCGAGCGCAGACGCTCGGACGCCGCGATGCACACGACGATCAGCACGAGCGCCTTGAACAGCGGCGTGATCTGCGAGCTGATGTGGAAGATGACCACGGCCCGCTCGAGCGTCGACAGGAGCAGCGCCCCGACGACGACGCCCGCGAGGCTGAACTTGCCGCCGTCGAGCTTGGTGCCGCCCAGGACGACGACCATGATCGCGTCGAGCTCCTTCATGAGGCCGATGTTGTTGGCGTCGGCCGCCATCGTCGGGGCGCCGTAGACGATGCCCGCGAGCCCGGCCAGCAGGCCGCACAGCAGGTAGACGAACCACGTGATGTTGCGCGACTGGACGCCCGCGAGGCGGCTGGCCTCGCGGTTGATGCCGATCGACTCGACCAGCATGCCGAGGGCCGTCCGACGCACCAGCAGCGCGACCAGGGCGAACACGACCGCGGCGATGACCACGGGGGTCGGGATGCCCAGGACGAAGCCCGATCCGATCGACTTGAAGGGTGGGCTCGTGGTCGTGGTGATCTGGCCCTTGGTGATGAGCATCGCGATGCCGCGACCCGCGACCATGAGGATCATGGTCGCGATGAACGGCTGGATGCCCAGGACCGTGACCAGGAAGCCGTTGAACGCACCGATCACCGCGGCGACCAGGAGGCCGATCGCGACCGCGGTCAGGGCCGTGCCGACCGTCCCGCCCGTGCCGCTCGCGTCGATGTAGGTCAGCGACACCGCGAGCGAGATCGCCATGACGGCGCCCACCGAGAGGTCGATCCCGCCCGTCGCGATCACGAGGCACATGCCGATGCCGAGCAGGAGCGGGGTCGCGCTCGCGCGCATGATGTCGATCAGCTGGCCGAACAGGTGGCCGTCCATGATCGTCACGTCGAGGAAGCCGGGGCTGCGCAGGCCGCAGGCGAGGAGCATGACGACGAGCGCGACGACAGGCCAGAACAGGTGGTGGTGCGTCACCCGGCGCAGCGCGCCCTGGGCGCCCCGCGGTGCGGGACCGCCGGACACCGGCGGCGATGCCGACGGCGTCGTCGGAGTCGTGGTGGTCGTGCTCATGATGCGCTCCCGCTCGCTGCGATCGTCTCGAGGATCGTGGTGGACGTGACGTCCGGGCCGTTGGTGATCTCGCCGATCTTCTGGCGGTCACGCATGACGACGACGCGCTGGCTCAGGCGCAGCACCTCGTCGAGCTCGGACGAGATGAAGACCACGCCCATCCCGTCGCCGGCCAGCTCGGCGACGAGCCGCTGGATCTCGGCCTTGGCACCCACGTCGATGCCGCGCGTGGGCTCGTCGAGGATGATGAGGCGCGGTGCGGTCGCGAGCCAGCGGGCCAGGAGGACCTTCTGCTGGTTGCCGCCCGACAGGTTCTTGATGAGCATGCTGGGGTTCGCCGGGTAGACGTTGAGCGCCTTCATGTAGCGGTCGACGACCGCGTCCAGCTCCTTGGCCGGGATGGGTCGCCACGGGCCGCGGCTCGCCTGCATCGCGAGGGCGATGTTCTCGCGGACCGTGAGGTCCCCGATGATGCCCTCCTTCTTGCGGTCCTCCGAGGAGAACGCGACGCCTCGCTTGATCGAGGTCAGGGGGGCCGCGCCACGCGTCACGCCGTCGAAGGTCAGCTTTCCGCTGCCCGCCCTGTCGGCGCCGTAGAGCAGGCGGGCGACCTCGGTGCGGCCCGAGCCGAGCAGGCCCGCGACGCCGACGATCTCGCCCGCGTGCACGTCGAGGTCGAACGGTTCGACCGAGCCGTCGCGGCCCAGCGCGACGGCCCGGAGCAGAGGCTCCTCGTCGTGCTCGGAGGCGACGCGGTGCGCACGCTCCTCGACGTCGGCCAGGGCCTCCCCGGACCTGCCGATCATCGCGGAGATGAGCTCCATGCGCGGAAGCTCCTTCGTGAGGTGCTCGGAGATGAGGCGTCCGTTGCGCAGGATCGTCAGGCGGTCGGTGATCTCGTAGATCTGGTCGAGGAAGTGCGACACGAAGAGGATCGCTACCCCCTTGTCCCGCAGCGAGCGGATCACGTCGAAGAGCTCGGCGACCTCGGCCTTGTCGAGGCTCGAGGTGGGCTCGTCGAGGATCAGGACCTTCGCGTCGACGACCATGGCCCTCGCGATCGCGCAGAGCTGCTGCACGGCGATCGAGTGGGAGGACAGGGCAGACGAGGGATCGATGTCCAGGTTGAGGAGGGCGAGGTGCTCGCGGGCCTTGCGGCGCGTCGCGGGCCAGTTGATGAAGGGACCGAACCGGATCTCGTGCCCGAGCATGATGTTCTCGGCGACCGAGAGGTTCGAGCAGAGGTTGACCTCCTGGTACACGGTGCTGATGCCCGCGTCCTGGGAGTCCCGGGTCCGCGTGAACCGGTGCTCGGCACCCGCGACCACGATGCGGCCCGCGTCGATCTGGTAGACCCCTGTGAGGGCCTTGATGAGGGTGGACTTGCCGGCGCCGTTCTCACCCATGAGGGCGTGGACCTCGCCGGGGCGGAGGGTGAGGTCGACGCCGTCGAGAGCCTTGACGCCCGGGAACTCGATGGTGATCCCGGTCATCTCCACCACGGGCGCCGCGTGCGCGGCGGTCGTCGTTGACATGTGTTCTTCCGTCCTGGGGAAGGGGCTGGAGCTCAGGCACCGGCCGGCAGGGACGAGGGCTCGTCCCTGCCGCGCGGTGTGTGCGCCCACCCCGGTCGCCGCACCGAGGAGGGCGGCGACCGGGCGGGCCGTCAGGTGCTGCGCGTCAGAACGAGCGGGCGTCGATGACGTCCTGCGTGATCGTCTGGTCGAACGCCTGGTCGACCACGATGGTCTCCTTCTCGACGTCCTCGCCGGCCGCGACCTGCTTGATGAGCTCGAGGAGCTGGTCGCCGAAGGCCGGGTTGCACTCGACCACGAAGTTGAACTTGCCGTCGAGGAGCGCGGTCAGGCCGTCCTTGACCCCGTCGACCGTGACGATCTGGATGTCCTTGCCCGGGACCTTGCCCGCTGCCTCGATGGCCTCGATGGCGCCGAGGCCCATGTCGTCGTTGTGGGCGAAGATGAGGTTCATGTCGGGGTAGGCCTGGAGCGCTGCCTCGGTGGCCGCCTTGCCCTCGGCGCGCGTGAAGTTGCCGGTCGCCTCGCCGACGATCTGGTCCTCGACGACCGAGCGGAAGCCCTCCTGACGGTTGGTCTGGGCGCCCGAGCCCATGGTGCCCTGGAGCTCGAAGACCTTGGCGTCGGGAGCGTTCTCCGCGACCCACTCGCCCGCGGTGACGCCCTCGGCCGTGAAGTCGGCGCCGATCCAGGTGACGAACGGGTCCTCGACCGTGGTGTCGACCGTGCGGTCCACGAGGACGACGGGGATCTCGGCGTCCTTGATCTCCTGGAGCACCTCGTCCCATCCGGTCTCGATGACGGGGGAGAACGCGATGACGTCGACGTCCTGGTCGATGAAGTCGCGCAGGGCCTTGATCTGGTTCTCCTGCTTCTGCTGCGCGTCGACGAACGTCAGGTCGATGCCGTTCTCGGCCGTGAGGTTGGCCTTGACCGACTCGGTGTTGGCGGTGCGCCAACCGCTCTCCGCGCCGAGCTGGGAGAAGCCGACGCGGATGTTCTCGCCGCCTCCGCCCGCACCGGCGGTGCCGTCGGCCGAGTCGGTGCTGCCGCCGCTGCAGGCCGCGAGCGCGAGGACCGCTGCGCCAGCGAGGATCCCGGTGAACCGCACGCGTGCCGTGGTCTTGTTGAACATGATCTCCTCCTTGAGATGTCCCGCTGCGCCCGCCGTGGGCGTCGAACGGTTCTTGCGGGCCTGGGCCCTGTCAGTCGATGGGATGGTCGGTCGTGCGTGGTGAGCGCTCACACGAGCGCTCGGCCTACCGGGGCTACCAGGCGGTAAGTGTTCCCCATCGCCCGGGTCCTCCCGCACTGCGTCCGGTCTACGAGCAGGTCCGTCCTCAGAAGCCCTGCGCGAGCCGGTAGTACGCCTGGTTCCATCGCAGCTCTCGCGCGAAGGACCGGGTGGTCGTGGACTCGTCGATCACGGCGAGCTCCGTGCCGGCGATCTGGGCGAAGTCCTCGAAGGCCTCGAGCCCCAGCGCCGTGGTCATGACGGTGTGGTGCGCGCCCCCCGCGGTGAGCCACGCCTCGGCCGAGACCGCGAAGCTCGGTGCGGGCTCCCACAGGGCCCGCGCCACGGGCAGCCTGGGCAGGTCGTGCTCCGGCGCCACGACCTCGACCACGTTGGCCACGAGGCGGAACCGCTCGCGCATGTCGCTCAGGGCGACGACGAGCGCGGGACCCGCGTCGGTGTCGAACACGAGCCGCACCGGGTCCTCGCGGCCCCCGATCCCCAGCGCGTGCACCTCGAGGCGGGGCCGCGCCGTCGTGAGGCTCGGGCAGACCTCGAGCATGTGCGCCCCGAGGATCCGCTCGGCACCGGGCACCATGTCGTAGGTGTAGTCCTCCATGAGCGAGGCGCCGCCGGGCAGCCCGTGACCCATGACCTTCGCGGCGCGAACGAGCAGCGCGGTCTTCCAGTCCCCCTCCGCGCCGAACCCGTAGCCGTCGGCCATGAGGCGCTGGACGGCGAGCCCCGGGAGCTGGCGGAGCCCGCCCAGGTCCTCGAAGTTCGTCGTGAAGGCTCCGAACCCGCCCTCCTCGAGGAAGGACCGCAGACCCAGCTCGATGCGCGCCCCGTAGCGCAGCGACGCGTGCCTCTCGGCACCGGGGAGCAGCCCGGGAGCCACGTCGTACGCCCCGACGTACTCCTTGACGAGGATGTCGACGTCGCTCTCGTCGACCGCGTCGACCCGCTCGACGAGGTCGTTGACGCCCCACGTGTTGACGGAGACGCCGAACCGGACCTCGGCCTCGGTCTTGTCGCCCTCGGTCACGGCCACGCCGCGCATGTTGTCGCCGAACCGGGCGAGCCGCAGCGAGCCCACCTCGGCCCAGGCCGTCGCGGCGCGCGCCCAGGTCCCGATCCTCGCGGTGACGTCCGGGTTGCTCACGTGACCCACCACGGTCTTGCGCGAGACCCCGAGCCGCGACTGGATGTACCCGAACTCGCGGTCGCCGTGGGCGGCCTGGTTGAGGTTCATGAAGTCCATGTCGATCTCGGACCAGGGCAGCTCGACGTTGGCCTGCGTGTGCAGGTGGAGCAGCGGGGTGTCGAGGGCCTCGAGCCCGCGGATCCACATCTTCGCCGGGGAGAACGTGTGCATCCACACGACGAGCCCCACGCACGCGTCGTCCGCGTTCGCGTCGAGCGCGGCCCGCCGGATCGCGTCCGAGTCCTTGAGCACGGGCTTCCAGACGATACGTACCGGGACGTCGCTCGAGGCGTCGATCGCCGCGGCGATCTCCTGGGACTGCGCGGCGACCTGGCGGAGGGTCTCCTCGCCGTAGAGGTCCTGGCTCCCGGTCAGGAACCAGATCTCCCTGGTGTCGAAGGGGTTCTTCATGTGCGTCGTTTCCTCACTGAAATAGCACGCGGTGGTTCTGGTCGTGGGGTGGGCGGGGCCCGCGGGTCAACCGCCCGCGGGCGCCTGGCCGTACACGTTCTGGTAGCGGTCGTAGAGCGAGTCGACGTCGCCCTGCGCGATGGGCAGCGGCTCGCCGAGCTGGCGTGCGACGTGCACGGTCCGCGCGACCTCCTCGCACATCACCGCAGCCTTGACCGCGCCGCGCGCGTCCTTGCCGATCGTGAAGGGGCCGTGGTTGCGCATCAGGACGGCAGGGCTCCGCGAGGTGCGGAGCGTGTCGACGATGCCCTTGCCGATCGAGTCGTCGCCGATCAGCGCGAAGGGTCCTACGGGGATCTCGCCGCCGAACTCGTCGGCCATCATCGTCAGGACGCACGGCACGGGCTCGGCGCGCGCGGCCCAGGCGGTCGCGTACGTCGAGTGCGTGTGCACGACCCCCCCGACGTGCGACATGTGCCGGTAGACGTACGCGTGCGCCGCAGTGTCCGACGACGGTGCGCGCGTCCCCTCGACCAGGTTCCCGTCGAGGTCGCACACGACCATCGACCCGGGGGTCAGGTCGTCGTACGCGACGCCCGACGGCTTGATGACGAACAGGTCGGCGCCCTCGACGCGCTCGGAGACGTTCCCCGCGGTCCAGACGACGAGCTCGTAGCGGGTCAGCTCGCGATGCAGGGACGCGACCCGCTCGCGCGAGGCCTCGACCGCCGCGCGGACCGCGGGGGCGAGCTCCGCCGTCGGGCTCGTGGTGGTGCTCATGCGGGCACCCCCTCGAGAGCGACGCCCTGCGCGCCGGTACCCGACGGCGCCACGCCCGCACGCAGCGAGCGCGCCTCGCGGCGGATCGCCTTGAGGCGGTGCATGACCGGGTCGGCGCCGGGGGTCTCGAGCCGCCCGAAGTGGTCGTGCAGCGCGGAGTAGAGCGCGAACAGCTCGTCGTAGCGCACCGCGTTGGCCTCGATCGGGAGGTAGGCCGCGACCGTGCGCCGCCCCATGACCTGGGCGGCGGCGCGCACGTCGGGATAGGCGCCCGCGGCGACGGCCGCGTGGATCGCCGACCCGAGCGCCGGCCCCTGCTCGGAGTCGATCGTGCTGAGCGGCAGTCGCGTCACGTCCGCGTAGATCTGCATGAGCAGGCGGTTCTTGAGCAGCCCGCCCGCGACGACCAGCTCGACGACCGGGACGCCCGCGCGCTGGAACTCCTCGACGATGGTCCGGGTCCCGAACGCCGTGGCCTCCAGGAGCGCGCGGTAGGTGTCCTCAGGTCGGGTCGCGAGCGTCTGCCCGACGAGCAGGCCCGACAGCTCGTGGTCGACCAGGACCGAACGGTTGCCCGAGTGCCAGTCGAGGGCGACGAGGCCGTGCTCGCCGATCTCCTGGCCGGCCGCGAGGTCCGTGAGGTACTCGTGCACCGACTGGTCACGGTCGGCCGCCGCCTGTGCGTACGAGCCGGGGACCGCGGTGTCGACGAACCAGCCGAAGATGTCCCCGACGCCGCTCTGCCCCGCCTCGTAGCCCCACAGGCCCGAGACGATCCCGCCGTCGACGACCCCGCACATGCCGGGCACCTCGCGCAGCTCCTCGCCGTTCATGACGTGGCACGTGGACGTGCCCATGATCGCGGTCATCTGCCCGGGCTCGACGGCCCGGGCGGCCGGAGCCGTCACGTGCGCGTCCACGTTGCCGACCGCGACCGCGATGCCCTCGGGCAGCCCGGTCCAGGCCGCCGCCTTGGCCGTGAGCGTGCCCGCGACCTCGCCGAGCCGACCGATCGTGTGCTCGAGCTTGTCGGCCACGAAGCCCGCGAACTCGGGGTTGAGCGCCTCGAGGAACTCGGTCGAGGGGTAGCGGCCGTCCTGGTAGATGCCCTTGTAGCCCGCGGTGCACGCGTTGCGCACGTAGACGCCGCCGAGCTGCCACACGATCCAGTCGGCGGCCTCGACCCAGTGGTCGGTCGCGGCGTAGACCTCGGGGTCCTCCTCGAGGAGCTGGAGCCCCTTGGCGAACTCCCACTCCGACGAGATCAGGCCGCCGTAGCGTGAGACCCACTGCTCGCCGCGCTCGTGCGCCAGGGCGTTGATGCGGTCGGCCTGCGCCTGGGCCGCGTGGTGCTTCCACAGCTTGACGTAGGCGTGGGGACGGCCCGCGAACCGCTCGAGCTCGCACAGCGGGGTCCCGTCGGCGGTCGTGGGGACCATGGTGCAGGCCGTGAAGTCGGTCGCGATGCCGATCACGTCGGCAGGGTCGACCCCTGCCGCGACGAGCGCGGCCGGGACGGCGGTGCGCAGGACGTCGACGTAGTCGGAGGGCACCTGCAGGGCCCACTCGGGCGGGAGGGGCAGGCCGGCGGTGCCCTCGTAGGGTCCCGCGACGAGCGCGGTGTCCATGACGGCGTGGGAGTACTCGTGCACCCCGCTGCCCATCTCGGCCCCGTCGCTCACACGCACCACGACCGCTCGTCCCGAGAGCGTCCCGTAGTCGACGCCGATCACGTACGAGGGGGGCTGCACTGCCTGCTCCACCGCCATTGGTGTGTCTCTCCAGTCGTTCTCCCTTGCGACCTCGCAAGGATGTGAGCGCTAACTTCCGTGTCGAACGAGATCATTGTTAGCGCTCACATCTAGACGTGTCAAGCATCTGCCTGGTCCGAGACCGGACCGTTATGCAGAGGCTGCCCCGGCCGGGGCGGGCCCCGAGCTCGACCGCACCACGAGGATCGGGGGGATCTGCGTCGACTCGGGCGTCACGCCCGCGAAGGCGTCGAGCAGCAGCGCCATGCACCGGCGCCCCAGCTCGGCGAAGGGCTGGCGGACCGTCGTGAGCGGCGGGATGAAGTGCGCCGCCCCCTCGACGTCGTCGAACCCCACGACCGACACGTCGCGCGGGACCACGACCCCCGCCTCCCAGAACGCCTGCAGGACACCGAGGGCCAGGTGGTCGTTCCCCGCGAAGACCGCGGTCGGCCCGTCCCCGGCCAGGACACGCCCGGCCAGGTCCCGCCCGACCTCGTACCCCGCGTCCGACGACCACGTGCACCGGATCATCTCCCGCTGCTGCTCCGGGACCGCCCGCGCGGCGAGGGCGTCGTTCCAGCCCGTGGCCCGCTCCCGCGCGTCGAACCAGTCGAGCGGGCCGCTGAGGTGCACGACCGTCCGGTGCCCCAGGTCCAGCAGGTGCTCGGTGGCCAGTCGCGCCCCGAGGCGCTGGTCCACCGCGATGGGCAGGATGCTCGCCGCACCGACCCGCTCCTCGACGGTCGACACCTCTCCGGGCTCGCGCGCCGCGATGAGGATGACCGGCACCGGCGCGCGGAACGAGTCCACCGCGGCAGCCACGTCCGTCTGGGGCGCGATGACCACGATCCCCTCGACGCCCTGCGCCATGAAGTGCTCGAGGACCGTGTGCATGGTCGCGGCGTCATAGCTGCGGATCGTCGCCACCGACACGAAGTAGCCCTCCTCGCGTGCCGCCCCCTCGACCGCGATGAGCGTGCTCGTCGGCCCGTACAGCGCCGAGCCAGTCGTCACGACGCCGATCGTCCCCGAACGGGCCGTGACCAGCGCACGGGCCGCGCTGTTGCGCCGGTACCCGAGCGTCGCGATCGCCTCCATGACCCGCTCGCGCGTCTGCGGTCGCACGCTCGGGTGGTCGTTGAGGACCCGTGACACCGTCTGGTGCGAGACGCCCGCGAGCTCCGCGACGTCGGACATCGCCGGGGGACGAGCCCGCCCCGGCTCCCCGGTCACGACCGTTCCTCGAGGGCGGCCGCCAGCTCCTGCGACCGGTCACGGGCGGCCTCGAGCGCGGACAGGAACGCGGCCCGGACGCCGCCCTCGTCGAGCGCGCGCAGGGCCGCGACCGTGGTCCCGCCGGGCGAGGAGACCTTCTCGCGCAGGATCACGGGGTGCTCCCCCGTCTCGTCGAGCATCCGGGCCGAGCCCAGCACGGTCGCCGTGGCGAGCTCGCGCGCCACGGCACGGGTCAGGCCGAGCAGCACGCCGGCCTCGGCGAGCGCGTCGACGACGTAGAAGACGTAGGCGGGGCCCGAGCCCGACAGCGCACCGACCGCGTCCTGGTCCTTCTCCGCGACCCGCACCACGAGGCCGGTCTGCCCGAGGAGCCGCTCGACGAGCGTGACGTCGTCGTCGCTCGCCGCCGAGCCGCCGCTGACCGCGCTGACCCCGGCGCCGATCACGGACGGCGTGTTGGGCATGACGCGCACGACCGACGTCCCGGCAGGAAGCCGGTCCTCGTAGAAGCGCGTCGTCAGCCCGACGACGACGCTCACCACGACCGCCCCCTCGCCCAGGTGCTCCGAGACCTGCGCGAGCAGCGCGGCCACGTCCTTGGGCTTGACCGCGACCACGACCAGCCCGGCGCCCCGCACCGCCTCGCCGTTGTCGGTCGTCGTGGTCACGCCGTGGCGCTCGCGCAGCTCCTCGCCACGCTCGGGGCGTCGCACGGTCGCGACGACCTCCGACGCGGGCCACCCCGCGCGCAGCGCGCCGGCGAGGACGGTCTCCCCCATCACCCCCGTCCCGAGGACCGCGAGTCGCGGGGTGGGGCCTGAGGGCTCGGCCCGGTGGGTCGTCGTCGACATGGTCGTCTCCTGCTTCCTGGTCGTGCGTCCCGGTCGGTCGCTGCCGGCCCGCGGGGCGAGCCCGACGACGAGCACCGGAGGCCACCGTCCGCCCGGTGCGCCTCGTCGCAGACTAGAGGGGGAACGCGGTGTAGAACGTCTCGATCTCGTCGACGGGCCCCGTCGCCTGCAGCACGACCGTGCCGTTGCGCCACGTGACGGTCGCCGACGCCGCCGCTCCGTCGACCGGGGCGACCGGTGTGACGGCGAAGGCCCCGGCGGGCTCGCCGTCGACCTCGACGTCCCCCGTCGACGTGGCCGCGCCCCCGGCCTCGACGGCCGCTGCGAGCAGATCGTCGTAGGCGGCCTTCGCCTCGTCGTCGGTGCCCCACTGGCCCGCGAGCACGGTGACGCTGGTCGCCCCGTCGCCCTCGGCGTCCGCGTAGGTCAGCTCGTGGCCCTCGATCGCGCCCGCGTCGGCGAAGGCCTCGGTCGGGGCCTCGGCACGGAGCGCGAACTGCAGGACGCTCGCGGGCATCGCCTTGGCGAGCTCGGTCGTCGCGCTCCGCTCGACCGGTGCGATCGTCGGCGTCGCGGGCGGCGCGGTGACGGTGACCTCGTCGGGCGTCTCGGCCCCACCTCCGGAGGCGAACCCCGGCCAGACGAGCGCGAGGAAGGCGACGACCCCGCCCACGAGGGCGAGCAGCACGACCAGGGCGACGAGGCGCCGTCGGGCATAGACGGACGACGAGGGAGCCCGGTGGTGACGGCTGTCCCGCAACCCCGGGCCTGCCGGGGACGACTGACGCGGGCGTCCCGTCTGCTGGCTCATGACACTCTCCTCGTGGCGACGCTGTGACCGCGCCAGACTAGTGCGCGCGCACGCCCGGACCACGGAGGCCGCGCAGACCCGTCCGGGTCAATTCCCCTCGGGCCCGTGCGGGTGGTGCAGCTCCGCGCGCTCCTTCAGCCGCTGCGTCGCGACGGCGACCAGCACGCCGATCACGGCCAGGTCGAACAGGATCTGGACCATCGTGATGACGCGCGCCGCCTGACCCACGGGGTGGACGTCGCCGTAACCGACCGTCCCGAGCGTGACGACCGTGAAGTACAGCGCGTCCGTCCGGGTCTCGATCCCCACGAACTCGGCGTCGCTGTTGATGGCCAGGAGGTAGTAGGCGATCGAGAAGAAGATGATGACGGGAGAGAGCAGCCCGACGACGGACTGGACCCGCACGCTCGGCTCCCGCCCCGCGCGCAGCTGACGGCGCACCTGGAACCTGATGAGGTAGCACAGCCCCACGAAGCCGACCGCGAACAGCAGGATCTGCACCCACTCACGGTCGGCGTCACCGAGCGGCACTCCGTAGTAGAGGAGCAGGCACGCAGCGAGCGAGCCGAGCGTGGTGAGGACGGTCCACCACGGGCTGTCCTTCCGGAGCCTGCGCATGGTTCATGATGGGCACGACCACGCCCGTGCGCCATCGGGGCGCCCGCATGCGCCCGCATGCGCCCGCACGCGCCGGCACACGCCGGCATGCGCCGGCACGGCCCTGGGCCGAGGGGTACGGGTGGGGGCGGACGTGTGGGTACCGACGGCTAGCGTGACCGCGTGACCACATCGACCTCCGCCTCGCGCGCCACGAGCAAGCGCCCGGCCAAGCCCGCCTACCGCTGCAGCGAGTGCGGCTGGACCACCGCGAAGTGGGTGGGTCGCTGCGGCGAGTGCCAGGAGTGGGGCACCGTCACCGAGGAGGCGGCCGCGAGCGCCGGGCCGCGCACGGCAGCCGTCGCCCCGACCCGCAACCCGGCGCGTCCCATCGGGGAGATCGACGTCGAGACCGCGCGCGCCACGCCCACGGGCGTCGCCGAGTTCGACCGCGTGCTGGGCGGCGGCCTCGTCCCCGGAGCCGTGGTGCTGCTCGCGGGCGAGCCGGGCGTCGGCAAGTCGACGCTGCTGCTCAAGGTCGCGAGCAACGTCGCGGCGGGCGTGAGCGACAAGGCCGCGTCGCCCGGCGACGCCACGGGTCCGGCGCCCGGGCCGCGCACCGTCCTGTACGTCACGGGCGAGGAGTCGGCCGGGCAGGTCAGGCTGCGTGCCGAGCGGGTCGGGGCCCTGGCCCCGGGGCTGCTGCTCGCCGCCGAGACGGACCTCGCGACCGTGCTCGGGCACATCGAGGCCACCGACCCGGCGCTGCTCGTCGTCGACTCGGTCCAGACGATCGCCTCGGCCCAGGTCGACGGCTCGCCGGGAGGCGTGAGCCAGGTCCGCGAGGTCGCCGCAGCGCTCATCGCCGCGGCCAAGGAGCGGGACCTGCCCGTCATCCTGGTGGGGCACGTGACCAAGGACGGGTCGGTGGCCGGGCCGCGCACGCTCGAGCACCTCGTGGACGTCGTGTGCCAGTTCGAGGGCGACCGGCACTCGCGCCTGCGCCTCGTACGGGCGATCAAGAACCGCTACGGCCCGACCGACGAGGTCGGCTGCTTCGACCTGTCGGAGACCGGGATCGTCGGCCTCGCGGACCCCAGCGGGCTGTTCATGTCGCACGCGGGCGCCGGTGCGCCCGGCACGTTCATCACCGTGACCCTCGAGGGACGTCGCCCGCTCGCGCTCGAGATCCAGTCGCTCGTGGTCCCCAGCTCGCTGGCCAACCCGCGGCGCACCACGAGCGGCGTCGACTCGAGCCGGCTCGCGATGATCCTCGCCGTGATGCACCGGCACGCCGGGGTCCGGCTCGTCGACCAGGACGTGTACGTCTCGACGATCGGCGGCGCCCGCGTGACCGAGCCCGCCGCGGACCTCGCGATCGCGCTCGCGACCTTCTCGGCCCGCGAGGACCAGGTGATGCCACCCGGGACCATCGCGATCGGCGAGGTCGGGCTCGCGGGCGACATCCGCCCCGTCTCGGGCCTGGACCGGCGCCTGGGCGAGGCCGCACGTCTGGGCTTCACGCGAGCCGTGGTGCCTCGCGGCTCCTCGCCCAAGCCCCCGGCGGGTATGACCGTGCTGCCCGCGCAGCACCTCGGCGAGGCCGTCGAGCTCGCCCGTGGCGGCCACCTCCCGCCGCAGCAGGAGCGCACGCGCTTCGACGCGTGAGAACCGTTGCGCCATCGTGACCTTTCGTCGTCCCAGGAACGGTGTCTTCTCGCCCCTGGGACGGCCCGGCAGCGTAGGATGCCCACGTGGCCAACTCCCCCGTGCACCCTGACGACATGCTCCGGGAGACCCTCGCAGCAGTGGCTCCGGGCACCGAGCTCCGCGACGGCCTCGAGCGCATCCTGCGCGGCCGGACGGGCGCACTGATCGTCCTCGGCCTGGACAAGGTCGTCGAGACCATGTGCTCGGGCGGTTTCGTCCTGGACGTCGGTTTCTCCGCGACCCGCCTGCGCGAGCTCTCCAAGATGGACGGCGCCGTGGTCCTCGACCGGGACGCCAACCGCATCCTGCGCGCCGCCGTCCAGCTCCTGCCGGACGCGACGATCGAGACGACCGAGTCCGGCACGCGTCACCGCACGGCCGAGCGCGTCGCCAAGCAGTGCGGCTTCCCTGTGATCTCGGTGAGCCAGTCCATGCGGATCGTCGCCCTGTACGTGGGTGGCCAGCGCTACGTCCTGGAGGACTCGGACACCATCCTGTCGCGCGCCAACCAGGCCCTCGCGACGCTCGAGCGCTACCGCGCCCGCCTGGACGAGGTCAGCGGCACGCTCTCGGCCCTGGAGATCGAGGACCTCGTCACCGTCCGGGACGTGTGCGCCGTGGTGCAGCGCCTCGAGATGGTGGGCCGCATCTCCGAGGAGATCGCGGGCTACGTGGTCGAGCTCGGCACCGACGGTCGCCTGCTCGCCCTCCAGCTCGACGAGCTCATCGGCGGGATCGGCTCGGACCGCGAGTCCGTCATCCGGGACTACGTCGAGCTCGGGCGCAAGGACCGCTCCCTCGCGGACGTCAAGAACGCGCTCGGCGCGCTCGACTCGACCCAGCTCCTCGACCTCACGCTCATCGGGCGGGTCCTCGACCTCCCGGGAGGCGGCGAGGCGCTCGACGCCGCGGTCGCTCCCCACGGGTACCGGCTCCTGTCGAAGGTCCCCCGCCTGCCCGGCGCGATCATCGACCGCCTGGTCTCGCACTTCGGCGGGCTGCAGAAGCTCCTGGCCGCGAGCATCGACGATCTCATGGCCGTGGACGGCGTCGGCGAGCAGCGGGCTCGCGCGGTCCGTGAGGGCCTGTCACGTCTCGCCGAGTCGAGCATCCTCGAGCGATACGTCTAGCCCTTCCCGGCAGCAGCCCGTCAGTCCGAGAGCGGCCCGTCAGCCCTGCGGCGGCGCGTCGTCCTCGGGGGCCTTGGCCTCATCCTCGGGCGCGGTCGCCCCGTCCGCGGGAGGCTCCGCGCCCTCTGCGGGCACCTCGGTCCCGTCCGCCGGCGGCTCGCCCTCAGCGGGCGCCTCGGTCGCGGGTGGCGCCTCGGGCGGGGGGGCAGGGGCCACGAGCGTGAACGGCACGGCGGGGCTCGTCATCCCCGCGGCCTCGTTCGACGCCGCGACGACGCTGTAGCTCCCCGGCTGCGTACCGGGCAGCCCGGTCGCGCACTCGGGGGCGGAGCGGTCCCTGTTCCACGTGACCGTCTCGGTCCACACGTCGCCCGGCGCCATGAGCAGGTCCTTCGACGCCGCCGGGCAGTCGGCCGACGACCAGATGCGGTCGGTGCCCGACGTGATCGTGATCTCCTGGACGGCGGTCGAGGCGTCGATCAGGCACGGCCTGGGTCCCACGTGCGTGAGCGTCGTGGTGAAGGTGGGCTTCTCCCCGACCGCGTACTCGGTCTTCGATGCCGCGAGCCAGAGCGTCACGTCCTTGGCCTGGCAGGCCTTGTACCCGGTCGCCGCGACCTCCTGGGGCTCGGGCGGGGCCACCTTGCCCTGCGGCTCGTCGGCGAGCAGGCCCGCCCCGAACGCGATCGCGGCCCTGACCAGCATCACGACGCCGACGACGATGACCGCGAGCAGGACGAGAGCCACGACCCGGCGGAGCCGCAAGGTCCTGGACGTCGGCCTGCCCGACGACGCGGCGCCGGACCCGTCCGAGGATCGTCCCTGGACCGGTGTCGCCCCGGTGGGTGGCCGGGTGCCCTGCGGCGTGCTCACGTACGGCTCCGTTCGACGGTCGGCGCTGGCCCTTCCTGCGCTGGGGCCAACGGTACGTCGCCGTGGCGACGGTTCTCGCACTGCCACACCGCAGCGGGCCGCATCCCCGGCCCCGGGTGCCGATCCGGGCGGCCACGTCGGCGAGAATGGTCGGACCATGTCGCCTTCCCCCGCCACGTCCGCCGCCGGTCCGACGACCCGCCCTCGCACGACCGGCCCCCGTACGACAGACCTTCGCGCGCCACTGACGACCCTCCCCGTCCCGGACCCGCACGCAGAGCTGCGCGACGCCGTCGGGCAGTGGTTCGCCGCGAACGCGCGCGACCTGCCGTGGCGTCGCGACGACTGCTCCCCCTGGGGCGTCCTGGTCAGCGAGGTCATGCTGCAGCAGACGCCCGTGGTGCGGGTCGAGCCCGCGTGGCGTGCCTGGACGGAGCGCTGGCCCGAGCCCGCGGACCTCGCGGCGGCGTCGACGGCCGACGTGCTGCGCGCGTGGGGGCGCCTCGGCTACCCGCGCCGCGCGCTGCGCCTGCAGGACTGCGCGCGGGCGGTCGTCGAGCGCCACGCGGGGCGGGTGCCGCTCGACACCGACGCGCTGCTCGCGCTGCCGGGCGTCGGTGAGTACACGGCCGCGGCGGTCACGGCGTTCGCGCACGGGCGGCGCGCGGTCGTCGTCGACACCAACGTGCGGCGGGTCCTGGCACGCGCGGTGTCGGGGACGGCGCTGCCCGCTCCGTCGTACACCGCGGCCGAGCGCCGGCTCGCGACGCAGGTCGCACCTGCCGAGGACGCCGAGGCCGCGCTGTGGGCCGCCGCCTCGATGGAGCTGGGGGCGCTGGTGTGCACGGCTCGCTCGCCGCGCTGCGAGGCGTGCCCCGTCGCGGACCTGTGCGCGTGGCGCGCCGCGGGCAGCCCGCCGGACGAGCACGGTGCCCGACGCCGGACCCAGGCCTGGGAGGGCACGGACCGGCAGGCGCGGGGCCGGGTCATGGCCGCGCTGGGCGGTGCGGACGGTCCCGTGCACCGCGACGTGGTCGCGGGACTGTGGCCCGACGCGGCCCAGCTCGGGCGGTGCGTCGCGAGCCTGGTCGAGGACGGTCTGCTCGAGCAGGACGGTGAGGTCTACCGGCTCCCGGCGTGAGGCGCGGGCGCTCAGAGGGTGATCAGCATCCGGGTGTTGCCGAGGGTGTTGGGCTTGACCCGGGCGAGGTCGAGGAACTCGGCCACGCCGTCGTCGTGCGAGCGCAGGAGCTCGGCGTACACGTCGGGCGACACGGGGGTGCCCTCGATCGCCTCGAACCCGTGCGCGCGGAAGAAGTCGACCTCGAACGTCAGGCAGAAGACCCGCTCCAGGCCCAGGGCGCGGGCTCGCTCCAGGAGCTCGACCACGAGGCGGTGACCCACGCCGGTGCCGAGCCATGCACGGTCCACCGCGAGCGTGCGGATCTCGGCCAGGTCGTCCCACATGACGTGCAGCGCACCGCACCCGACGACCTGCGGGGCTCCCGGTCCCCCGACGTCGGCGACCACGAACTCCTGCACGGCCTCGTAGTAGCCGACCATCTCCTTGGCGAGGAGGATGCGCTCCTCGGCGTAGGGCTCGACGAGGGATCGGATCGCGCGCACGTCCGCCGGGAGGGCAGGGCGGAGCGTCAGGGTGGGCGTGGGGCTGCTCGTCACGCCGACAATCTACGCCCACTCGACGCTTGCTGCGTACTCATGCACCCGACTGCATACCTTCGAGCCGCGTCCTGGCGACCGCGATGCGCCCCGTCTCCTGCTCGATCAGGTGCGAGGCCGTGATCTCGTCCACGACGAGGTGCGTGACGACGCCGGCCCGTAGCGCGGCCCGCAGCGGGGCGACCTTGTTGTCCCCCGCGACCGCGCAGATGCGCTGCGGGATACGCCTGAGCTCGTCGGGCCCAGGACCCGTGGCCCGCTCGTTGAGCGCGATGTCCTTGTAGGTGCCGTCGGCCCGCAGGAAGACCGTGCACACGTCGCCGACCACGCCCTCGGCCTCCAGGACCGCGATGTCCTCGGCCTCCAGGTAGCCCGCCGAGTACACGTGGCTCGGCACCCCGCCCGAGACGGCACCCACCGAGAACAGCGCGACGTCGGCCCGCCCCTGGACGTCGAGCACGCGCCGGACCGACCGCTCGCGCCACATCGCCTGCTTGGTCTCGGCGTAGTCGAAGAACGCGGGCACTGGGAAATGGTGCACGTGGGCATCGAACGCCTCGCCGAACCCCGCGATGAGGTCGCCCGCGTAGTGCACCCCGGAGGTGCGGGTGTTGGCCGCCCCGTTGAGCTGCACGACGGCGGAGCCCCGCGTGGGCTTGCGGCTCAGGTGTCGCGAGATCGCCGCGAGCGTGGTGCCCCACGCGATGCCGAGGATCATGTCGGAGTCGAACCACGACCCGAGCAGGCGGGCCGTCGTGAGGGCGACCTGGTCGAGCCGGTCGACCTGCTGCGTCGAGTCCGGGACAGGGACGACGTAGGCGTCGATGCCGTAGGTGGCGGAGATGTGCGCCCCGAGGCCGGGGGCCCGGCTCTGCGTGGGCCGCAGCGTGATCTCCACCAGACCCGTCTCACGGGCTCTCTTGACCAAGCGCGAGACGGTCGAGCGCGAGGTGCGCAGGTGCTTG
Source organism: Oerskovia sp. NPDC056781 (assembly GCF_042789955.1). Taxonomy (NCBI): domain Bacteria; kingdom Bacillati; phylum Actinomycetota; class Actinomycetes; order Micrococcales; family Cellulomonadaceae; genus Oerskovia; species Oerskovia sp. NPDC056781. The sequence goes on along the minus strand of NZ_JBHUAD010000029.1, from coordinate 3,085 downwards.
GCGATCGCCTCCATCTTCATGTCCTGGAGGTAGTACATCGAGGCCGCCCGGAGGACGTCCTGCTCCCGATCGGCCATCTGCTGGTCTCCTGCCGCTGGTGGTGCTCATTCTGCACGTTTGTGCACTGCGCTTGCGCGTTCGTTCCTGACATGTTGACGTTAATACGTGCAGCGCCGTTCCGACAGCGCTGTGCCGCGGCACGGTGCCCTCCTGGGTCCCGCCTCGTACCGCTAGCGCGGGACGCGGAGCCGTGGGAACGTCACAGGAGGGAATCCTTCACGGGACCCCGCCGGTGACGCACCAGATCGACGACGAGAGAAGGCCATCGGATGACTTCCAGCAGACTCACCGCAGAGTCTCGCCAGCGGGCGCTCAGCGCGCTCGAGGCGAGCACGAGCGCGGACCAGGAGCTCGACGTCCTCGTGATCGGCGGCGGCGTGACCGGAGCCGGCATCGCCCTCGACGCCGTGACCCGTGGGCTCTCGACCGCGATCGTCGAGGGCCAGGACTGGGCGTCCGGCACGTCGAGCCGCTCGAGCAAGCTGGTCCACGGTGGTCTGCGCTACCTCCAGATGCTCGACTTCCACCTCGTGCACGAGGCCCTGACCGAGCGCGACCTCCTCATCAAGGACCTCGCCCCGCACCTCGTGCGCCCGGTCCCCTTCCTCTACCCCCTCGAGCACCGCGTGTGGGAGCGTGCCTACGTCGGCGCCGGCATCGCGCTGTACGACACGCTCGCGAGCATGGCCCCCGGCAAGCGCGCCCTGCCGCTGCACCGTCACCTCTCGCGCAAGCAGATGGAGCGCAAGTTCCCCGACCTCGCGCACGACGCGGCGATCGGCGCCGTCCAGTACTGGGACGCCTCGGTCGACGACGCGCGCCTGGTCTCGACGCTCATCCGCACCGCGACCTCCTACGGCGCCCACGCCGCCTCCCGCACCCAGGTCGTCGAGCTGACCAAGGGCTCGACCGGTGCGGTCAACGGCGCGATCCTCGACGACCTCGAGACGGGCCGGCGCATCACGGTCCGCGCCCGTGCCGTCATCAACGCGACAGGCGTGTGGACCGAGGACACCGAGGCCCTCGCGGGCTCCGAGGGCGGCCTGCGCGTCCTCGCCTCCAAGGGTGTCCACATCGTCGTCCCGCGCGAGCGCATCAAGGGCCAGGTCGGCCTGATCCTGCAGACCGAGAAGTCCGTCCTGTTCATCATCCCGTGGTCCCGCTACTGGGTCATCGGCACGACCGACACGCCCTGGGAGCAGGAGCTCACGCACCCCGTCGCGACGGCCGCCGACATCGACTACATCCTCGAGCACGCCAACGCGGTCCTCGCCCAGCCCCTGACGCGCGACGACATCATCGGCACCTACGCGGGGCTGCGCCCGTTGCTCCAGCCCGGGACCAAGGAGGGCACGAGCTCGGCCAAGGTCTCGCGCGAGCACACCACGGCCTCCCCGACCCCCGGCCTCACGGTCATCGCGGGCGGCAAGCTCACCACCTACCGCGTCATGGCCAAGGACGCCGTCGACTTCGCGATCGGGCAGCGCTCCGCAGCGCTGCCCTCGATCACGGACAAGATCCCCCTGGTCGGTGCGGTCGGTCTCGACGCGGTCCGCCGCCAGGCCCGCCCGTGGGCCTCGAAGTTCGGGTGGACGCCGCAGATGGTCGACCACCTGCTGCACCGCTACGGCTCCAACCTGCGCGACATCGTCGCCCTGTGCGAGGCCGACCCCACGCTCGCGCGGCCGCTCGAGCACGCTCCCGCCTACCTGCGGGCCGAGATCAGCTACGGCGTGACCCACGAGGGCGCCCTGCACCTCGAGGACCTGCTGCTGCACCGCACCCGTCTCAACTACGAGGTGCTCGACCGCGGGCTCGGCGCCCTCCCGGAGATCGCCGACATCGCGGCGCCGCTCCTCGGTTGGGACGACCAGCGCAAGGCCGAGGAGATTGCCTCCTACACCGCGCGCGCCGCGGCCGAGGAGGCCGCGGAGCAGGAGCCCGACGACGCCACGGCCGAGCGCACGCGCCTCGCCGCCGACGACGTCGCCCCGCTCAAGCCCCTCTCCGGATCCTGACGAGACCGACTCACCCACCCGGCCCACCGGGAGCCACGCCGGCTCCCCCGAGAACAACTTCATAGCCCGGCTCCCGGCCCGCCTCGACTCGCGCGAGGCGGAGCCGGACCGGCACCCCTCAACCTCACGGATGCGCGCACCGCGACGCACGCCGGGGCCCCGACGCACGGATGCGGCGGGGTGGTTGCGACAACGAAGTCCACCAAGAAAGAGAGAATCTGATGGACACACTCCTCCTCAACGCCTTCTGGTCCGAGATACTCGGCACCGCGACCCTGATCCTGCTGGGTGCCGGCGTCGTAGCCAACGTGATCCTCCCCAAGACCAAGGGCTTCAACGGCGGCTGGCTCCTCATCAACTTCGGATGGGGCCTCGCCGTCTTCACCGGCGTCTACGTCGCGTACAAGTCCGGGGCGCACCTCAACCCGGCCGTGACCATCGGACTGTTCACCGCGGACCGCCCCTTCTACTCGGTCACCGGGCCCGAGGGCATGGTCACCGCGACGATCGAGCCGACCGTGAGCAACATGTTCATCTACTTCGGCGCGCAGATGATCGGTGCGATCCTCGGTGCCGTGCTCGCGTTCATCGCCTACAAGAAGCACTTCGACGAGGAGGCGCCCGCCGCCACCAAGCTCGCCGTGTTCTCGACCGGCCCCGAGCTCCGCTCGTACGGCTGGAACTTCATCACCGAGGTCATCGCGACGTTCGTGCTCGTGTTCTTCGTCGTCGCGTCGGGCAACACCCCGTCCGGGCTCGGCCCGCTCGCCGTCGCGCTCGTCGTCGTCGGTATCGGCGCGTCCCTCGGTGGTCCTACCGGGTACGCCATCAACCCTGCTCGTGACCTCGGTCCGCGCATCGCCCACGCCCTGCTGCCCATCAAGGGCAAGGGATCGAGCGACTGGGCCTACTCGTGGGTCCCCGTCGCGGGTCCGCTCGTCGGTGGTGTCCTCGCCGGCCTCCTCGGGGCAGCCTGGGGCTGATCCCCTGCTCCTCCCCGCGTGACC
>NZ_JBHUAD010000028.1:0-26753 GCF_042789955.1 Oerskovia sp. NPDC056781 | reverse complement strand
GGCCCACCCCGAACGGGGTGGGCCTTTGGCATACCCACGTATCCACCGACAGTCCGTGGAACGTTCCATCGATGCGACGGTCCACCGTTCCCCGCCTCCGCTGCGAGGCGACGCGGAGCGCGCCTCGCGGGTCGTCAGCTCCAGCCGTACCCTGCCAGCCACCGGGTGATCTCTCGATAGAACCGTCGCCGCGGGCCAGGACCGGACAACGTGAGGTCGTGTATCCCCCCGGCGATGCGGGCGATCGTCACCACGGGCCCGAGGTTCGGTGCACGCCGGGCGAGGAGCTCGACGTCGAGCACGATGTCCGCCGCCCGCATGTCCTCGCTCCACCGTGGGCTGATGAGGGTGCGGTCGGAGGTCAGGACGATGATCGGGCACGTCACCGACAGCCCGGCGGCCACGGTGGCGTGTCCTTCGATGATCCCGCGCAGCCAGCCGGCCCGGACGGGGAACGACGGCACGGGCCGCCACTCGGGGTTGAACTCCCAACCGCCGCTCTCGAGGTCGCGCAGCGTGCGCGCGTAGTACCCCGCGTCGATGTTCGGCAGCGGGGCCTTGGGTTGGAAGCGCGCGAGCTGGCGGATCGCGGGAGAGGACACCGTCCTGACCGTCGACGAACCCTGGAGCTCCAACCAGGGGCTGTTCAGCACCAGTCCGTGCAGCCGCCCCGGGTTGCGGTTCGCCCACAGGACCCCGGTGAGGCCGCCGGTCGAGTGGCCGACCAGCATGATCGAGGCGTGCGCACCGAGCTCGGTGTGGATCATCGCGAGCGCCGTCTCGAGGTCCTCGTCGTACTCGTGCAGGTGCTCCATGTACCCGGGGGTCTGGTGCGGCCTGAGGCTGCGCCCGTACTTGCGCAGGTCCACCGCGTAGAACGCCGCGCCCTGCGCATGCCAGTACTCGGCGAGCTCGGTCTGGAAGAAGTAGTCGCTCCACCCGTGGACGTACAGCACCGCGCGGGCAGGGCGGACGGCCTCCTCGGACGGTGGGTCGTAGCGGACGAGCGTCGCCACGACCTCGCCCTCGTCGTCGGGCGTGAGCTGGAGGGTGAGACGCCGGTAGTCAGGCCCGAGGACGTCCTCCTCCCACCGCCCGCGCTGCGGTCGGACGCGCGGCCGTGGTGCCGGGCCTCGAGGCCCCGTCGGGACGAGCGCCGCGGCCTCGGCGAGCGGTGCCCGCAGCGACGCGAGGGTGAGGGTCCGGGGTGCGGCGGTCCGGGGGCGACGTCGGGACCCCGCGATGCGCGGCGAGCCCGTCCACTCGTGCGAACCCGCCGAACCGGTCGTGCGCGACTCGCCGCCACGCAGCGCAGAACCTGCGGCGCTCTCAGCGGTCGTGTCGGCGTCGGGTCCGGCGTCGGCGGCACGGCCCGTCTCACGCCCGGCCGGTGGTCGGGTCCGGCCCCCGGCGCGCGCCGGACGCCCCCGCTCGGCGTCATCGGTCATGTCGTGAGCACGATCTTCCCGTAGTGCTCCCCGGCGTCGAGCCGTGCGAGGCCGTCCGCGGCCTGGGCGAGGGGGAAGACCTCGTCGATCGTGGGGCGCACGTCGGTGCGGGCGAGGAACCGCAGCAGGGCGGCGAGATCCTCGCGTGAGCCCATCGTGACACCGCGCACCGTGATCTCCTGGAAGAAGATGCGCGAGAGCTCCGTGGGGCTCGCGTCGCCCGAGGTCGCGCCCGCGACGACGACCGTCCCGCCCGGTCGGACCGAACGCATCGAGTGCGACCACGTGGCCTGACCGACGGTCTCGATCACGGCGTCGACCCGCGCAGGGAGCCGGGCCCCGGGTTCGAAGACCGCGGACGCGCCGTTCTGCAGGGCCCGTGCCCGCTTGGCCGACGAACGCGACGTCACGAACACCTCGACGCCGGCCGCGCTCGCCAGGCGCGTCGCGGCGCTCGCGACACCGCCTCCCGCGCCCTGGACGAGCACGCGGTCGCCCGGGGCGAGCCCCGCGACGCCGAAGAGCATGCGGTACGCGGTGAGCCACGCCGTCGGGAGGCACGCGGCCTCGACGAACGTGAGCTCCGGCGGCTTGGGGACCAGGTTCCTCGTGGGCACGGCGACCTGCTCGGCGAGCGTCCCCGCGTACTTCTCGGACAGGAGCGTGCGTGACTCCGCGGGCCCCACCCCGTGCCCGTCGGCGCCGATCACGCCGTGGACGACGACCTCGGTCCCGTCGGGCGCGATGCCCGCGGCGTCCGTGCCGAGGATCATCGGGAGCTGCTCGGCGCGCAGACCGACCCCGCGCAGCGACCACAGGTCGTGGTGGTTGAGGCTCGCGGCCCGGACGTCCACCACCGACCAGTTCTCCCGGGTCTCCGGAGCGGGCAGGTCTCCCACGGTCAGCCCTGCGAGCGGGTCCTGCTGGTCGAAGTGCGTCACGTAGGCGGCAAGCATGTGTCCAACCTACGGTCTTCGGGCGCGGTGCGCGTCCGAGCCCGGGCGGGACACGATCCCCGTCCGGCCCGTGAGAACGCCCGCACCGGTGCGGCCTCGGACGGCGGCGGACGCGCAGGTCAGCGGTGGATGCCGCCCGCGACGGGGTGCCACTTCGGTCCGTAGCGGCGCGTGAGGACCGCGCCACCGACCTCGACCAGGGCGCCCGCCGCGGCTCGGACCGCACGGGCGATCTCGGCCGCCTGGTCGTCGTCCTCGGCGAGGAAGCGCACCGTGACGCGGGCCTCGCCGCTCACGATCCCCAGGTCGTAGGACTCGACCTCGGTCCGCTCGCGGGCCGCGGCGGCGGCCGCGGGCAGCACGGCTTCCGGCGACGCCCCAGGGCGCAGCATCCCGACGACGAGGCTCACCCGGTAGGAAGTCACCGCTGCACCTTCGCACACGTCGGGCGCCCTGGCCGAACTCGCACGGCCCTGGTCGTCGGGGCGCTTCACCCGATATTCCTGCACGATCGGAAACATGCCGTCGGCATACTGGGCCCATGCGCATCACCGCCAAGATCGACTACGCCGTCCGCGCGTGCGTGGAGCTCGCCGTCGCCTACGACGAGGGGTTCGTGACCGCGGAGCGCGTCGGCAGGGCGCAGCACATCCCGGGGTCGTTCCTCCTGGGCATCCTCAACCAGCTGCGCAGGTCGGGCCTGGTCGAGAGCCGCCGGGGCGCCGAGGGAGGATTCCGTCTGGCGGCGGCCCCCGCGCGGATCGCGGTCGCGGACGTCATCCGCGCGATCGACGGCCCGCTCGCGAACATCGCGGGCGTCCAGCCCGAGGACACGTCGTACGCGGAGTCCGCGGCGGCGCTCCAGCAGACGTGGGTCGCGCTGCGGGTCGCGATGCGGTCGGTCCTGGAGAACGTGACGATCGCGGACCTCGCGTCGGGCACGCTGCCCGACGACGTCGCTCACCTCGTCGGGGACTCGGAGGCCTGGGTGACCCGCCCGTTCGGCGACGAGGTGGAGCTGCGGGGCGGGGGAGAGGACGCCCGCCGAGGGTGACGCTCGTGTCCGCCGAGGGTGACCGGGCTGTCAGCCGAGGGTGACTGAACGTCACCCTGGGCGGTCTCTGACGTCACCCTGGGCGGTCTCTGACGTCACCCTGGGCGGTCTCTGACGTCACCCTCGACGGGCCGCAACGTCACCGTCGGCGGTCGGGGGCGTCACCCTCGGCGTCAGGTGTTCGACAGGTTCAACCCTGCTTCGACGCTGCGCGGTTAACACTGCGAAACCTTGTCTCATCCGTCAGCTCAATCTGGACCGTTTCGGTCCAGTTCAACTAGCGTCCCTCTCATGCACACCGAGCCGTCGCACCGCGCGCTCCGCGCCACCGCGCCGGGCTGTTGCTGTCGCCCCGTCTGACCCGACGAGACAGCCCCCCGTGCCGACCCCACCGGCGCCCCTTGTGCACCCGCGACCAGCTCGCGGCTCCCCGGAAAGCGACCCTCATGGTTGTGCCTTCTACTTCCCCCCGCTCTCCTTCGGTCACCCGAGCCTCCTCGGGCCCCGGAGCGCAGCGGCGCCCCCCGCACCGCGCCCCTCGGCCGACCCTGGTCGAGGACTCCGCCGAGCATCTGTACCTGCACGCCGACGTCCTCGTGATCGGCGGCGGCCCCGCCGCGACCTGGTCCGCGATCGCCGCGACCGAGCAGGGCGCGAGCGTCGTCCTGGTCGACAAGGGCTACTGCGGCACGAGCGGCGTCGCGGCGACCGCCGGCGTCGGGCACTGGCTCGTCCCACCCGACGCCGAGCGGCGCGACGAGGAGATCACGCCGCGCGAGGAGCAGGGCGGGTACCTCACCGACCGCGACTGGACCAACGACGTCCTCGACGAGGCGTGGTACCGCACCGCGCTCATCGAGGGCTGGGGGTACGAGCGCACGCGACGTTCGCGTCAGGCACGCACCGGGGCGGACGGCGGTGCCGCACCCGCCCCGAACCCCTTCGCGCGCCGGCCCGGTGAGCGGTCGTTCTCGGGCTCGTCCCCGGACTACCTGCGCTTCCTGCGCGGCAAGGTCAAGAAGAACGGGGTCACGGTCCTCGACCACAGCCCCGCGCTCGAGCTCCTCGTCGACGGTGAGGGCGTCGTGTCGGGCGCCCAGGGCTACCAGCGCCAGACCGGGCGCGCGTGGCGCGTGGCGAGCGGCGCCGTCGTGCTCGCGACGGGCGGGACCACCTGGAAGTCGCACTCCCTGGGCGGCGACGTGAACACGGGCGAGGGCCACCTGATGGCCGCCGAGGTGGGCGCGCACCTGTCGAGCATGGAGTTCTCCAACTTCTACGGCATGGTGCCGTTCGGCACCTCGATGGACAAGAACGGCTTCTTCGTCACGGCGTCCTACTGGGACCACGAGGGCGCACCCATCGCGTACGAGAACCTGCACAAGAGCCGCGCCGAGCTGCTCGGCGCCTCGCTGCGCGGCACGATCACGGCCCAGTTCACGCAGTTCGGGCCCGAGGTCCGCCCGGCCCTGCGCGCCGCCATGCCCAACTTCTTCATGGTCACCGACAAGCTGGGCGTCGACCCGTTCACCGAGCGCTTCCCCATGGACTGGGTCCAGGAGGGCACGGTCCGCGGCACGGGCGGCATCCACGTGCTCGACCGCGACGCGTGGACCGGCGTCCCCGGCCTGTACGCGGCGGGCGACGTCGCTGCGCGTGACCGCGTGGTCGGGGCGGCGACCGGTGCAGGCGGCCCCAACCTGGCGTGGGCCGTGGCGTCGGGCACGTGGTCGGGCCGGGCGGCGGCCGCCCTGGCGACGGACCGTGGCCCGTCGTCCCGCGGGCAGCGCCTCGACCCCACGGGCACGCTCGGTCTCCGGCCCGACGGCGCAGCGCACCGCCCGCGGTCGGCCGCAGCCGGGGAGGGGGCGTGGCGTGAGATCACGGCCGCGGTCCGCGACGAGATGCTGCCCATCGACAAGTCGGCCTTCCGCCACCACCACGGCCTCGTGCGCTCGCTCGACGTCCTCGACGAGCTGTGGGAGCGCGCAGGCAGCGAGCTCGTGCCCACCGACGTGCGGGGGGCCGACGCGATCCGCACGCGCGAGACCGCGGGCATGCTCGCGATGGCTCGCTGGGCCGACCGCACGGCGCTGCACCGCACCGAGACCCGCGGCATGCACACCCGCACCGACTTCCCCGACACCGACCCGCAGCAGGCGCGGCGCCTGCTCACGGGCGGGCTGCGCGACCTGTGGGTGCTGCCGGACCCGGAGCCCCCCGTGACCGGGGACGCTGCGACGCGGTACACCGCTCCCACCCCACCGACCTGGACCGAGGAGGCGTCGTGATCGAGATCCTCAACGCCGCGCGCTGCACGTCGTGCGACATCTGCGTGCGGATCTGCCCCACCAACGTCTTCGAGCCTGCTGCCGACGGTGGCGTACCGACCATCGCGCGGCACTCCGACTGCCAGACCTGCTTCCAGTGCGAGGCGTACTGCCCCGAGGACGCGATCTTCGTGTCCCCGTCGCGCACGCCCGAACCCGCAGGCTCGCCCTTCCTCGACGAGGCCGACCTGCTCGACCGCGACCTCCTGGGCCTGTACCGGGACCGGGTCGGGTGGCGGCGCACGCCGCGACGGCAGGACGACACCGGGGACGCCCGGACCACAGGCGGAACCGCCCGCGACGGGGCGCCTGAGGTCCTCGCCTCGGACGTCGACTACCACCGCGCAGCCGCACTCGCCCCGGCGAACCCCCTCGACCGCACTTCCGACGACCGCGCGTCCCTCGACCGCACCCCACCGGACAGCACCACGACCCACCTCCAAGGAGCCCCCTCATGAGCCGGAACCGCACCCTCGCCGCCCTGGCGTCGTTCGCCCTCGTCGCCGCGCTCGCGGCCTGCTCCACCTCGGAGGCCGCGACGCCGTCGGGCGACGGGTCGGGAGCGGCCGCCGAGCTCACGCCCCTGACCACGGGCGGTCCCTGGAACGGCGTCGCGGGCAAGACACCCGTCGCGACCGGACCGTTCGGGTACGCCGTCGAGACCGGGATCGCCGACGCGATCCTCGCCGAGCACGGCTACGAGTACGAGGGCTTCGTCGGGTTCAACAACGGGCCGCCCGTGGTCCAGGCCCTCCAGACGGGCGACATCCAGGTCGGCTTCATCGGTGACACCCCGGCCACGCAGGCCAAGGCGAGCGGCCTCGACGTCCCGGCGCTCGTCATCGCCAAGCCGTCCTCCGACATCTGGTTCCTCACCAGGACCGGCGGCGTGACCACGATCGACCAGCTCGCGGGCAAGAAGGTCGGGCTCCAGTTCGGCTCGAACTTCGACAAGTACGGCCGCGCGGTCCTGGAGCGAGCAGGTGTCCTCGAAGACGTCGAGCTCGTCAACCTCCTGTTCGCCGACGCCCTGCCCGCGCTGCAGCGCGGCGACATCGACGCCGTCCCGGTCCCCGCGACCACGGCCGGGATCTGGCGCCTGACCAACGACTTCCCGGTCCTGTCCAAGGCGAGCGTCGACGACCCCGACCTGCTCGCGACGAGCGTCTCGCTCACCTCGCGCGAGACCTACCAGGCGAACCCCGAGCTCGCCGCGGCGGTCTGGGAGGTCACCGAGGCCGGCGTCGCCAAGATCGAGGCCGACCACGACGCCTACGCCCAGTGGGTCTTCGACGCCACCGGCTCGCCCGTCGAGGTCGTCAAGGAGGCCGAGCTCTGGCAGTACGGCACGCAGGCGATCGACCCGGACGGGCTCAAGACCGTGCAGTCGACGCTCGACTTCCTCGTCAGCTCCGGGGCCGCCCCGAAGGCGTTCGACGTCAGCACGTGGGGCGTCGAGTGACCACCGGCACGACGACGTCGCGCGCCCGCGCGCAGACGCCCCCGGTCGCTGCAGCGACAGCCGCCGGTGCGGTCCCGGCCACCGCCCCGGGCGCGGCCCGGGCGCGGAGGGGCGCGACGTCGTCGGGCAGGAAGCGGCGCTCACCGCGCGACGTGCTGCTGCGCGCCTCGGTGCCCACCGCGATCCTCGCGCTCTGGTTCCTGGGCTCGGCCCAGGGGTGGATCGACGAGAAGCAGTTCCCCGCGCCCTGGCAGGTCGGCGACGCGTTCGTCGAGCTCGTCTCCACGGGTGTGCTGTGGGAGAACCTGTCGGTGTCGCTCGGGCGCGTGGCCGTGGGCTTCGCGATCGGCGGGCTGCTGGGGCTCACGCTCGGCGTCGTCGCCGGGCTGTTCCGCCTGGGCGACCAGCTCCTCGACCCCACGCTCCAGATGCTGCGCACCATCCCGTTCCTCGCGATCGCGCCCCTGCTGATCCTCTGGTTCGGGATCGACGAACGACCCAAGATCATCATCATCGCGGCCGCCGCGCTGTTCCCGCTCTACCTCAACACCCACAGCGGAGTGCGCAACGTCGACCGCAAGATCCTCGAGGCCGGCAAGGTGTTCGGGCTGCGGGGGCTCGGGCTCGTGCGGCACGTCATCCTGCCCGAGGCCATCCCGTCGGTCCTCGTGGGGCTGCGGGTGTCGCTGTCGGTGTCGCTGCTCGCGCTCATCGTCGCCGAGATGTCCAACGCACCGCGCGGCATCGGGTTCCTCATGGTCTCCGCGCAGCAGTACTTCCAGATGGACGTGCTCGTCGTGTGCGTCCTCATCTACGCGGTGTGGGGGCTGTCGGTCGACCTTCTCGTGCGGCTCCTCGAACGCATCCTCCTGCCCTACAAGCGACTCGGGAGAAAGCCATGAGCGGACCGACCGTGCAGGACCTCGCCGCGCCGATCGTGCGGGTCGAGAACGCCGGGAAGTCGTACGGCGGCCGGACCATCCTCTCCGACTTCTCGCTGACGCTGCGGCCTGGCGAGTTCGTCGCGCTGCTCGGCGCGAGCGGCAGCGGCAAGACCACGTTGCTGCGCATCCTCGCCGGGCTCGAGGCCCACGACACCGGGACCGTCGAGGCCCCGGCCGAACGGACCGTGGTGTTCCAGGAGCCGCGGCTCGTGGCGTCCAAGCGCGTCGGGTCCAACGTGATCCTCGGGCAGCGGGCCACGCGCGACCGGCGCGCGGCCGCCTCGGCGGCGCTCGTGGAGGTCGGGCTCGGCGGGCGCGAGGCCGCGTGGCCCACGACCTTGTCCGGGGGCGAGGCGCAACGGGTCGCGCTCGCCCGGGCGCTCGTGCGCAACCCGCGCCTTCTCCTGCTCGACGAGCCGTTCGCGGCGCTCGACGCCCTGACGCGCATCAAGATGCAGGCCCTCGTCGCCGAGCTGTGCCACGAGCACCAGCCCGCGGTGCTCCTCGTGACGCACGACGTCGACGAGGCGATCCTGCTCGCCGACCGCGTGGCCGTGCTCCAGGACGGGAAGGTCGGGGTCGAGCTCGAGGTGCCGTTCGACCGGCCGCGGCGCCGAGGTGTGCCGGGGTTCGGAGACTTCCGGCGACGGCTGCTGCTCGAGCTGGGCGTCGAGGAGGCGATCGGGGCGGCGTGACGCGTGTGCCCGCCGAGGGTGACCGGTTGGGCCGCCGAGGGTGACCACCGTGCCCGCCGTGGGTGACCGTCGGCGGGCAGATAGGTCACCGTCGGCGGCCACGACGTCAGCTCGTGAGCTCGTCCCGTCGCGGCGGGTTCGCGCCAGCGCGCGAGACCGTGATCGCGGCGGCCGCCACGCATCGTTCGAGCACCGCGGTCAGGACCTCCGGGCCGACGGCCCGGAGCGCGTCGCGGCGGTCGCCGCCCAGGAGGTTCTGCTCCCAGAGCCCGTCGATGAGCGCCCCCATGAAGGTGTCACCCGCGCCCACGGTGTCCACGACCTCGACCCGTGGTGCCGCGACGCGTACCTCGCCCGCCGCGCACACCGCGACGGCTCCCTCGCCGCCGAACGTCACGACGACGACCGCGGGCCCTTGGGCAGCCCAGGTCCACGCGACCTCCACGGGGTCGGTGCCCGGGTGGAGCCATTCGAGGTCCTCGTCGCTGACCTTTACGACGTCTGCAGCGCAGACGAGCGGTTCGATCCGTTCGAGCGCGGCGTCGGGGGTGCCCATGAGGCTGGGGCGGGCGTTGGGGTCGTAGGTGATGGTCGCGTGGTCGCGGGCGGTGAGGACGAGGTCGTGGACCGCGGTCGCGCCGGGTTCGAGGACCGCGGCGATCGATCCGGTGTGGACGGCGAGCGTCGAGTCGGTCGCCGCGGTGCCGTCGGCCAGGTCCCACGTGATCGCGAAGTCGTACGTCGCGGCCCCCGACCCGTCGAGGACCGCGCGCGCGACGCTCGTGGCGGCGGCGCCGTCGGACCTGGGGGTGAGGGCCACGCCCGAGTCGGCGAGCCAGGCGCGGACCTGCCCGCCGCGCTCGTCGCGGCCGAGGTGCGTGGCCAGCAGGACGTCGCGCCCGAGGCGGCCGAGGGTCAGCGCGACGTTGGCGGGGCTGCCGCCGGGGTGCTCGGCGGTCGTGCCGTCGGCACGGCGGACCTCGTCGACGAGCGCCTCGCCGACGACGAGGACGTGCGGGGCGTGAGGGGACATCAAGGCTCCAGGCCGGTCGGGGGCGACGTCATCGTACGATCCTGCACGGATGACAGCGGTGTCAACCAGGATGCGGCCAGGGTCGTTCACCGCACCGACGCGAACGCCTCCAGGACCCGGTCCACGCTCGACCGCAGCCCCCACCGCCTGGCGAGCTCGTCGAGGGCCGCAGCGTCCGCGGGCGCGGACGGGACGTCGTCGGGCACCGGGGGGATGGGCGCGTCACGCGCGACCTGGACCACGAGCGGCGCGACCGCCAGGTAGTCCGCAGCCTCGGTGAGCCGGCGGCGCTGCGTGGGGCTCAGACCCGGGTCGCCCTCGTCACGGGCGCGCAGGATGCCCGCGAGGTCGCCGTACCGGGCCAGCATGCCCGCCGCGGTCTTCTCGCCGATGCCCGCGACGCCCGGCAGGCCGTCGCTCGGGTCGCCGCGGAGCGCGGCCATGTCGGCGTACGCCTGGCCGGACGTCACGCCGTAGCGCTCGGCCAGGCGCTCGACGTCCACGACGTCGAGCTTCTTGAGGCCGCGCGCGGTGTACAGGACGCGCACGGGCACGTCGTCGTCGACGAGCTGGAACAGGTCGCGGTCACCCGTGACGACCTCGACCGGCCCGGTGTCGGGCGACGCAGGCCCGACGGCGCCGCTCGCCCCGGGCTCCCCGCCCGCCTCGCGCAGGGCGCGCCGACGGGCCGACTCGCGCTCGACGAGCGTGCCGATCACGTCGTCCGCCTCGTAGCCGGGGAAGCCCACCCGGGCGATGCCGAGGGCGGCGAGGACGTCGACGATGATCGGGACCTGTGCGGTGAGGGCCTCGGGGACCTCCTCGACGCCCGTGGTGCCGGGGATCTCGGTCGCGACGCGGTGGGCCTTGTAGGACGGGATGGCCTCGACCCGGAACGCGGGGCGCCAGTCGTCGTCCCAGCAGGCCACGAGGCGTGTGGGCCGGCGCTCGGCCACGAGCACCGCGATGGTGTCGAGGAAGCCGCGCACCGCGTTGACGGGCGTGCCGTCCGGGGCCTTGACCGAGTCCGGGACACCGAAGAACGCGCGGAAGTACTGCGACGCGGAGTCGAGGAGCAGCAGGCCGCCGCTGCCGGGGAGCTGGGTGTCGCGCAGGGGAGCGGGCGTCGCCGGGTCCGTCATGGTCCCCAACGTACCGGCGGCCGCCCACGGGGGCCGCTCCGACGTGACGGACGGGTCGTCCCGCCGTCGGTCGAAGCGCAGCACCGCGACTCCCCGGACCCGTGATCTGACGCCGGGACGAGGGGCATGTCACATCCGGTTCGGGACCTTTGGCGGGCTTTTCCCGCAGGTCACACACCTATGGTGACAAGAGCCCAGGGCTCCCGGACGGCACCTTCCGCGCCGCCTGTCACGAACCCAGCGACCAACGAGAGAAGGCGTGGCGAGGACATGAAGGCTGCACGTTTCCATGGACGACGAGACATCCGCATCGAGGACGTCCCGGCCCCCGAGCTGCGGCCCGGCACGGTCGCGATCGACATCGCATGGTGCGGGATCTGCGGCTCCGACCTGCACGAATACCTCGAGGGGCCGATCTTCGTCCCCGCACCTGGGCGCCCGCACCCGCTGACCCACGAAGAGATGCCCGTGACGATGGGGCACGAGTTCTCCGGCACCGTGACCGCGCTGGGCGAGGGCGTCGACGACCTGACGGTCGGCGAGTCCGTCGTCGTCGAGCCGTACGTCGTGTGCGGGGAGTGCGCGCAGTGCGAGGCAGGCAACTACCACCTGTGCGTCAAGATGGGCTTCATCGGCCTGGCCGGCGGTGGCGGCGGACTCTCGGAGAAGGTCGTCGTCGATCGTCGCTGGGTCCACCCCGTGGGCGACATCCCGCTCGACCAGGCGGCGCTCATCGAGCCCCTGTCGGTCGCCCACCATGCGGTCGTGCGCTCGGGCGCGAAGGCCGGTGACGTCGCGCTCGTCGGTGGTGCGGGCCCGATCGGTCTGCTCACGGCCGCGGTCCTCACGGCCCGGGGCGTCACGGTCATCATGTCCGAGGTCTCCGAGGCGCGGAAGACCACGGCACGCGAGACGCACGTCGCCGACCACGTCGTCGACCCCACGCAGGACAACCTGATCTCCCGCGTCCGCGAGATCACGGGCGGCAAGGGCGTCGACGTGGCCTTCGAGTGCACGAGCGTCAACGCGGTCCTCGACCAGCTCTTCGACGCGGTCCGCCCCGCGGGCGTGATCGTGGTCGTGTCGATCTGGGGCAGGACCGCCGCGGTGGACATGCAGAAGCTCGTCCTCAAGGAGATCGACCTGCGGGGCACGATCGCCTACGTGCGCGACCATGCCGAGACGATCCGGCTGGTCCAGGAGGGCAAGATCGACCTGGCTCCGTTCATCACGGCGAGGATCCCGCTCGAGGACCTCGTGAGCAAGGGCTTCGACACGCTGGTCCGCCGCAACGAGACCGCGGTGAAGATCCTCGTCCACCCGTGACGGGCTCACTGCCCGACGCCGGGGCGCACCCGACCTGGACGGTGCGCTCCGCCGTCGGGCCGGCCACTCAGCGGGGCGAGGCAGCCCGGTCCGGGACCAGGCCCGCCTCCCGGGCCGCCACGATCGCCGCCGCACGGTCGCGCAGCGACAGCTTGGCGAGCACGCCCGCGACGTAGTTGCGCACCGTCTTGGTGCTCAGGGTCAGCCGCCGCGAGATCGCGGTGTTGTCGAGCCCCGCGGCGACGAGCGCGAGCACCTCGCGCTCGCGGTCGGTGAGCTGCGGGAACGGCACGGCCGCCCGCGAGCCGCCCAGCACGTTCGCCACGGCCCGCGCCGCGACCCCCGGAGCGAGGATCAGCTCGCCGTTCGCGACGGCCCGCACGGCCCGCTCGACCTCGTGCGGCGACGCCGACTTCACGAGGTACCCGCGCGCCCCGGCCCGCAGGCAGGCCGCGACGGAGTCGTCGTCCTCGTGCATCGTCATGACGAGCACCGGCACGTCCGGCCGGGCACGCACCAGGTCCCGCGTGAGCTCGACGCCCGACCCGTCGCCCAGGTCGAGGTCCATGACGACGAGGTCCAGGTCGTCGGGCGCGCCCAGGACGTCGCGGGCCTCCGCGGCGCTCGCGGCCTGCGCCACGACGCTCACGCCGTCGAGCGAGTCGAGGAGCGCCGCCATCCCGATGCGGAACACGGGGTGGTCGTCGACGAGGGCCACGCGGATGAGGCTCACAGCACGACCTTCCGGGGGAGGACGGCACGCACGCGCGTCCCCGGTGCGAGCGAGGTGATGTCCAGCGTCCCACCGAGCTCCTCGGCGCGCTCCCGCATGGACCGCGTCCCGACGCCGGCGCGCGCCTCCTGCCCGACGCCGGAGCCCGCGTCGTCGCACGTCACGACCAGGTGCGTCCACCCGTCGAGCGTCCCGGCCGGCCTCGGCGGGTGGGTGGAGACCTCGACGCGGCAGCCCGCGGCCCCGCTGTGCCGGGACGCGTTGATGACGGCCTCGCTCGCGATCGCGTAGGCCGCGGCGGCGACTCGTGTGTCGAGGTCGTCCCACGGCCCGCACAGCACCTCGACCGCGAAGCCGCCCGCGTCGTGGTGGTCGGCGAGGTCGTGCAGCGCGGCCTCGAGCCCGGCCTCGTCGAGGGCGGGCGGGAGCAGACTGCGCGAGAGCGTGCGCACGTCCCCGACCCGCTGCTCGACCTCCCGCTGGAGCGCCTCGAGCACGGCGGCCGCCGCGGCCGGGTCGGTCGCGAGGGTGTTGCGCGCGCCCTGGAGCCCTAGCCGCAGCCCGCTCAACCACGGCCCGACGCCGTCGTGCAGCTCGCGGCGGACGAGGCGCCGTTCGGCGAGGCGCGCCCGGGTCACGGCGTCCTTGGCCTGTTCGAGGTCGCGTGCGCCGCTCGCGAGCGCGAGGCCCGCGGCGACCACGGGCACGAGCTGGGCGAGCGCGTCCCGGGTCCGGCCGTCGAGCCGCTCGCCCGCGCGGGGAGTCACGGCGAGGTCCCCGAGGACCCGGCCGCCGTGCTCGACGGGCACGTGCGTGACATGCGTGCCCGTCGGGCGGCCCCAGGACGCCTCGACGGTCGGGGGCGTTCCGCCGGTTGCGCCCGGTGCGTCGTCGGCGGGAGCTTGCGGGGGAGGTCCGCCGCTCGTGAGCGTGACCGACTCGAGCTTGAGCGACTCGCCGGTCGAGGCGACGAGACCGTGCAGCAGCTCGTCGGCCGTCGCCGCGACGCCGAGCTGGCGGCCCATCCGCAGCACGGCCCGTCCGGGGTCTGCTGTCTCGCCGTAGACCAGGGAGCGCACGCGCCGCTGCAGCCACGTGCGCGCGGGCTGGACCGCGAGGACGACCCCGACTGCCGCGAGCACCTGGGCGAGCGGCCGGCTGCCGACGAGCGCGGTCACCATGACCACGAGCGCGACGTAGACCGCGACCAGGGCGAGGGTCAGGAGGGCACCGATCGTCGCACGGCTCAGCGCGAGGTCGAGCCCCCACAGCCGGTTGCGCAGGACCGAGACGAGCAGCGCCGCGGGGAACAGCGCCTGGCACGCGAGGTGGGTCAGGGGCAGCGCGAGGATCACGTCGGACGAGTTCCACGTCCCGAGGAGCGGGAGGAACGACAGCGCCATGATCGCCGTGCCGAGGGCCAGCAGCCCGAGGCCGCGGCGTTCCTCGGGCGGACCGTGCCGGTGGCGCCACCACGTCGCGGCCGCGGTCACGAGCCCCATGACCACGACGCCGAGGATGGCCGGACGCGGGTCGTCGACCGGTGCGAGCAGGAAGAACAGGATCGAGGCGGCACCGCCCGTGACCCCGAGCCACGCACCCACGGACAACGGGTGGTCGCGCACGAACCAGGGCACGAGCACGAACAGCCCGATCGTCCCCGGCACCCACGCGAGACCGTACGCCGCGGCGAGCGGTTCGAGCGGTGGCAGGCCGGGGTGCGTGCTCGCGAAGCTGCGCCAGCCACCGCCCAGCGCGGCGAGACCGCCGCCGATGCCCGCGAGCGAGACCAGCCACCCGACGACGTGCCGCCGCCGCGACAGGATGATCGCGCCCACCGAGCCGTAGACGAGCGCCACCATGGCGTCCACGACGACGAACAGCAGGTCGCCGAGCAGCACGTCCACGCCCGACGTGAGCTGCAGGACGAGCGCCGAGACGCCGAGGAACCACGAGGCGACGGCGATGGCGAGAGCCGTCCGGGGCAGGCCACCGCTCCCGAGGGCGGTACGGCCGAACGCCGACCGGCGCCAGGACCGGCCGGCCGGAGCGGCCGCCGCAGCTCCCGCGCGAGCGCCCGCGGGCACGCCTCGTCCGCCGGACGGCTCCGGTGGCTCGTCCCTTGCGACAGCGCCCACAGCGCCACGGTAGGGGGCGCGACCACCCGGGCGACAGGGGGCGGGAGCGATTCCACCCCCACCTCGGACGGCACGGCCGCGACCGGCCCCGCCCCCGAGGAGCGGGGCGGGACCGGTCGCGTGGCCCGGGGCGGGCCATGGGGGTGGTGACGGGTCCACGTGCTGTGCTGCGCCGTCGGGCGGATCAGCGCCGGTCGCCCAGTGCGAAGCCGAGCGCCGCGATCGTGAGCCACAGCGGGCCCACGAACCCCGCCATGTACTGGAGCGGCGAGATGCCCACGAGCAGCGTGAGACCGCCCAGGAGCAGGCTCACGACCCCGATCCAGCGCGGTGCGGCACCGTGCCGCAGCGAGGCCACGGCCACCGCGACCGCGGTCAGGCCAGCGCCGACCCACAGCCACGGGATCGTCGCGGTCCAGTCGGCGTAGAACGCGCCCGACTCCGGGACGATCTTGTCGAGCTCGGCGAACCCGAACATGAACTGGGTGTCGAGCCCCGAGCCCATGAGTGCCGCGACCGACGTCAGGACGAGGCCCGAACCCGCGACCGTCGGCAGGAGGCTGCCCGCCGGAGCCTGGACGTCGAGGCGACGCTTGAGCCCCGCCGCGAAGATCAGGACGAGGATCGCGACCAGGACGGTCGCGGTGTGGAAGACGAGGAGCGTGGACGTCTTGCCCGCGAGGTCGGCGACGACCGCGTCGGCGTCACCCGCGGTCTGCTCCCAGTTCGCGCCGAGCGCCATCGAGGCCTGGATCGAGACGATGCCCAGGACGCCGGCCGCGACGCCGGTCCACGCCCAGGCGCGGGAGGCGCGGGCGGGATGCCCGTGGGCGAGGTCGGTCCCGGGCGTGACGGAGGTTGTCGGTCGTGCGGTCATGGTGGACCCCTGCGTGTCGTGGGGCCGGGCCCGGACGGGCGGCGGCCGTGGGTGGTTGACACGACGAGCGTGGGGCGGGACGCGTCCCGGGCGGCAGGGGCGGATGTCCCGGGAGGCCGGGCGGTCCGGTCGGGCTGATCAACCCGTCGTGTGCCTCGCGAGGAACTCCAGGCTTCGGTCCAGGGCGACCTGACCGGCGGCGGTCGAGAGGTCGAACTGGTACTCGTGGCCCAGCCCCGGCTCCTCGCCGTCGGGCTGGAAGAGCGCCTCGACCTCGACGCCGACCACCCCTAGCCGCGCGGACAGGGCCTTGCCCTGGGGAGTGAGCGGGTCGGCGTTCCCGCCCGTGAGGAAGGCGGGCGGGAAGGTCTCGGTCACGTGGTGCGTGACCGAGGCCGGGGCGAACCGCGGGTCGTCCGCGAAGGCCTTGGTCCCCGAGTACGACCACAGGACGGTCTCGAGGAACCACGACTCCGCGCCGCCGGTCGAGGTGTCCACGAGCGCCATGTCGTACGCACCGCAGTGAAGGACCACGGCCGCGAGCTGGTCGGGGCCGATCGAGGGGGCGACGCCCAGCGCCTCGGCGTAGTCCGGGCTCGTGACCGCAGTGGCGACCTGTGCGCTGATCTGCGACCCCGCCGAGTCGCCCGCCAGCACTATCCGCCCGGGGTCCACACCCAGCTCCTCGGCGTGCGCGGTCACGTGGGCGAGCGCGTCGTTGAGCTCGACCAGCGGCGTCGGGTAGGTCGCGCCGGGGGCGACCGAGTAGTCGATCGCGACGACCGTGTACCCGTGGCTCGCCACGATCTTCGCGTAGTTCGCCACCTGCTCCTTGCTCCCGGAGACCCACCCACCGCCGTGCGTCCACACGACGGTGGGAAGCGGCCCGACGGCGCTCGCGGGCCTGTGGACGTCGAGCCGGGCGCCGGGATCATCGGCACGGTAGGGGACGTCGGTCGTGCTCACGACGTCGGACGGCACGAGCGCCGCGAGCTTCTCGTTGGTCTCGGTACCGCCCTTGTCGAACGCGTACCGGATGAGCAGCGCCGAGGGCCACGGGCTGACCTGCGACGCGACGAACGTCCCGAGCGCGACGAGCCCGAGCGACGCGCCGACCCAGCCGAGGGCGCGCGGCCAGCGACGGTGCGCGGTAAGGGAGACCGTCGAGGTCACGCTCGAAGAACCCATGCCCGGAGCCTAGCGACGACGGGGCGAGGGGGCGTCGCCGTGGAGGGTGTCGCGGGGCCACCGGCAGGAGTTCGTCAGTCCTCGTCCGGCTCGCCCTCGGCGGGCGCGGGCAGCACGGGCAGCACGACGACGGGCCGGTGCTGCAGGTGCGACAGCCGGCCGGCGACCGAGCCACCCAGGGCCTCGTTGCGCCACCCGTCGGCCCCGGCACGGTGTGCGCCGACCACGACGATCGCGGCGTCGTGGCTCACCGCGGCCTCGTCGAGCTGGCGCGCCACGTCGCCGTCGCCCGCGACGACGAGGGTCCACGCGACGCCCGTCCCGTGCAACGCACGGTCGAGCTCGGCCTTGAGCCGTTGCTCCCCGCCGCCGTCGTCGGGTACCGGCCCGACGTCCACCCACACGCACACGACCGTCGTCCCGAGGGCGTGCGCGAAACCGGCGGCGCGCTGCACGATGTCCGGGTGCTGGCCCGGGTGCACTCCGACGAGCAGGGGTCGGATCATCTGTCCATCGTGCCACGGGCGTGCGGGAAGCGTCGGGGGAGGGTCGGCCCGACGGCGTCGCACGCCCCGGGCGGGCAGCCTCGCCGAGGTGAGTCAGCCCAGCGAGCGCTGGAGCAGCACCGTGTCGAGCCACCGGCCGTGCTTGAACCCGACCCGTTCGAGGCGCCCGACCTGCCGGAAGCCCAGCTTCTCGTGGAGCACCACGGACGCGGGGGAGTCGGCGTCGCTGACGACCGCGACGAGCTCGCGCACCCCCGCCTCCGCGGCTGCGTCCAGGAGGGCGGTCAGGAGCGTCCGGCCGAGGCCGCGGCCCTCGCGGCCGGGGGCGAGGTAGATGGTGTCCTCGCCCGTCGCCGCGTAGGCGGGCCGCTCGCGCCAGGCACCCACGTACGCGAACCCGGCGACGCCGTCGGGCAGGCCGGGAGCGCCCGGGACGGTGACGACGAGGAACGGGCGACCCGCCGCCCGCAGCGACTCCCACCGCTCCTCCCAGCCCGCGAGCGGCAGCGGCTCGGTCTGGAACGTCGAGACCGTGTGCAGGACGTGGTGCGCCGCGATCTCCGCGACCGCGGGCAGGTCGTCGCGGGTCGCAGGACGGACGGTCGGTGCGTCGGTCATCCGGGCACCCTAGCGCTGACGCGCTCGCGGAGGTGATGTGGTCCGCGCGTCGGGTGCCTCCCGCAGGTGCTCCTGTCGGTGCTACTCGATGCCCTCGGCGTGGCGCTCGTCGACGGTCTTCGCGGCGTCGCGCCCGGCCTTGCGGTTCGCCCGACGGCGTCGCGCCACTCCGCCGTCCTTCTCGCCCGGGTCCTCGTCCGGGTCGTCGCCCTTGCCGTGGCCGGGGTCGTGCAGCATGTGCGAGTCGACGAGCTCGTGCCGCTGGATGTACGTGTTCGCGACGGCCTGGATGGTCGCGGCGATCGGGAGCGACAGGAACGCCCCGAGCGCGCCGAACACCGCCCCGAACGCGAGCACGACCACGAACGACACCGCAGGGTTCATCTCCAGCGCCCGTGCCGAGACCTTGGGCGAGAAGTACAGGTTCTCGAGCTGCTGGTACGCGACGATGAAGATGAGGACCGCGAGGGCCTGCGGCAGCCCCTGCGACGTGAGCGCCACGATCACGGGCAGCGCGCCACCGATGTACGTGCCGATCGTCGGCACGAACTGCGACACGACGCCCACGAACACCGACAACGGCAGGGCGTAGTCGGTACCGAGGATCAGCAGGAAGACGAACGTGAACACGCTCGACAGCGCAGCGAGGACGATGCGCGAGTTGATGAAGTCCGAGACCTTGACCTGCGTGATCTCCCACAGGCGCAGGACCTCCTGCTGACGGTTCGGCGTGAGCCAGCGGCAGATCGCGACGCGGAACTTGGGCCCTGCCGCGAGCAGGTAGTACGTCACGAGCATGATCGTGAGGAACGCGAAGATCACGCCGACGATCGTCGTCCCGACGACCAGCGCGCCCGACGCGACGTCCTCGCCGAACTCGTTGAAGCCCTGCTTGAGGAGCTCGTCGGAGCTCGGGATGTCGACGTCGAACCTCGTCGAGACGAACTCCTGGATGTCGGTGTAGAGGGCAGGGATCGACTGGACGAGCTGGACGAGCTGCTGCACGAAGAGGTTGCCGAAGAGCGCGAAGATGCCCACGACCACCACCAGCCCACCCAGCAGCGCCGTCGCCGCGGCCGCACCGCGCCGCCATCCGTGCCGGACCAGCCACACCACGATCGGCTCGAGCGCGAGGGCGATGAAGAACGCGATGAGGATGTTGACGCCGAGGCTCTCGAGGGTGCCGATCGCGTACCAGGCGAAGATCCCGACGAAGACCGCGACGACGGTCATGAAGAGCGCGCGCGGCAACCACCGGGGAGGCTTGCGCGGGTCGTCGGCGGAGAGCGCCAGGAAGTCTCGGGGGCGGTCGGGGTCGGTGACCGGGGCGGCCGACGCCCCGGGGGCCGGCTCCGGAGTGGTGCTCGCGTCGCTCGTCATGGGGCGAACGTAGCGAACGCACGCGCACGCGTGGTGCGCCCACGCCGTCGGGCGGGAAGAGTCCGGCCCGTGCACGGTGCGACGTGCGCGGTCCTCCCGCGTCACCCGGACGCGCGGTCCTCCGCGACCGGGACCCCGTCGTCGTCCAGGTCCTCCGGGCCGGGCGACCGCACGCCCAGGCGCGCCGCGACCCACGGACCCGTGAGCCCGTACACGACCGCGGTCAGGAGGATCACGCCGAAGACCACCGGCACGAGCTGCTCGAACGGCTGACCGTCGTCCTCGAAGCGCAGCGCGAAGACCGATGCGGTCGACGCCGCGACGATCCCGCGCGGCGCCATCCACCCGACCATGACCCGTTCTCGGCTCGACAGGACGCTGCCCGTCGTCGCGACCGACGCGACGAGCGGGCGCAGGACCAGGACGAGGAGCACCACGATCGCGAGCGTCGGTAGGGCGTACGCCACGAGGGCGTCGAGGTCGACCCGCGCCGAGAGCAGGATGAAGAGCGTCCCGATGAGCAGCAGGCCGACGTGGCTGCCGAACTCGTGCAACGGTTCGATTCTCGCCCAGCGCTGGTTCGCGAGCACGATGCCCAGCGTCGTCGTCGCGAACAGACCCGCCTCCTCGTGGAACGCCTCGGCCACGGCGTACGTCGCGAGCGCCGTGGCGAACGCGAGCGACACCTCGGTCGCGGCCGGCACCCTGCCCCACCTGACCGCCGCGACGTAGACGGCCGCGGCGACGGCCCCCGTGAGCACCCCGGAGAGCGCGGTCGCGCCCAGGTGCTCGGGGGCCGCGTGGAGCGCGACGTTGGCCATCGCGAGCGCGACCGTCGCGCCGATCGGGTCGATGAAGATGCCCTCGAACGCGAGCACCGACTCGAGCGGCTGCTTGGGCCGGATCACCGCGAGCAGCGGCCCGACGACGGTCGGACCCGACACGATGAGGATGGCCCCGATGACCGCGGCCCGGGACATCGGCAGGTCGAGCACCCACCAGCAGATGAGCGTCGCCCCGACCCCCGTCAGGACCGCACCCAGGGTCACGAGCAGCGCGACCGGACGCCGAGCCCCGCCCTGGAGTCGTTTCATGTCGAGCTTGAGCGACTCCTCGAACAGCAGGAGGCCGACCGCCATGGACACGAGCGGGAACAGGTCCTCGCCCAGCAGGACGTCCGGGTCGACGAGCCCCGACACGGGACCGGCCAGCAGCCCCAGCACGAGCAGCAGGAGGATCGAGGGCACCTTGAGCGCCTTCGCGGCGACCTGCCCCACGACCCCGAGCACGACGACCAGCGCGATCCCGCCCGTGAACCCCAGCTCCATGGACCCATAGTGGTGGTGGACGGCCGCGAACGCAGCGGATGCCGACGCGGGAGTCCGGTGCCACGATCAGGGGAGCGAGACTTCCGGGGTGACGCCGGGCCGGTCACGGCCAGGACGACGTCACCCGTTCTACGTGTGCGAGGAGGCACCATGGCGCGGTCGTCACAGGTCACGGGATGGGTCGGCTGGGTGTGGTTCGCGGGCATCGTCCTGGTCACGCTCGGGCTGTTCAACGCGATCAGCGGCATGGTCGCCGCGTTCTCCCCCGAGAAGCTCGTCGGGCTGGGAGAGCAGGGGATCGTGGTGCTCGACGTGTCGACCTGGGGGTGGGTCCACCTGGTCGTCGGGGCGCTCCTCGTGGTCGTGGGCTTCGCCCTCCTCGCCGGGCGCGGATGGGCGCGGCTCGTCGCGATCGTGCTCGTCGTGCTCAACGTGCTGACCCAGTTCGTCGCGCTCCCCGCGAGCCCCTGGTGGTCCGTCGTCACGATCGTCCTGGGGATCTTCGTGCTGTGGGCGCTCGTGGTCCACGGCGACGAGGCGCAGCGGGCGTCGGCGTCGTCGCTGCCGTGACGACCACCTGATCGTCGTTCGTCCGCGCCCCGGCGCAGGTCCCCACGCTTCCCGTACCCGCAACCACGAACGGAGCACCACCCATGGCCACACAGTTCGGTCCCGTCGAGTTCGTCGCGATCGCCTTCCCCTCCGAGCGGGTCCCCGACGCGGTCAAGATCGCGATCGCGGACCTCCTCGGGTCCGACGTCGTCACGCTCCTCGACCTCACCGTGATCCGCAAGGGGACCGGTGGAGAGATCGACGTGATCGAGGTCGAGGATCTGGGCGACGAGCTCGACATCACCGAGACCCAGCTCGGCAGCTCGGGCCTCGCCGGGCAGGAGGACATCGACGACGTCGCGTCGAACCTCGAGCCCGGGACGTCCGCGCTCGTCCTGATCGTCGAGCACTCCTGGGCGCGGCAGTTCGTCGGCGCCGTGCACGACGCCGGGGCGGCGGTGATCGCGCAGGAACGCATCCCCGCCGACGTCGTCAACGAGATCGTCGAGCTCGCCGAGACCGAGGTCGGCTGAGGACCACCGCCGACGGGGCGACACCTCACCGCACGAGCACAGCACGCACTCGGACATCACCGCACGAGGAACGGAGCACACCATGCCACTACGACGCGTAGGACGCCCAGGTCTGCTGGGGACGATGGCCCGCACGGCGGTCATCGCCGGGACGGCGTCCGCCACGGCCGGGGCCGTGAACCGGCACCAGCAGGGCAAGGCCGAGCAGCAGGCGGAGCAGCAGCAGTACGAGGCGCAGCAGCAGGCCCAGCAGCAGCAGCTCTACGCGCAGCAGGCGGCGGCCCAGGCGGCCCAGGCTGCGCCCGCCGCACCTGCCGCCGCGGGCGGGAACGACCTCCTGGCGCAGATCGAACAGCTCGGCCAGCTCCACGCGAGCGGGGTCCTCAGCGACGCCGAGTTCGCCGCCGCCAAGGCCAAGCTGCTCGGCTGACGCCGCGCCCACGGCACCCGCCGCCTCTGCCGCGCGGTTCACCCCGCACCACCTGATCCACCCGAGAGGACAACGATGGCTACCTTCACCGTCTGGTCGTTCGACACACCCGGAGGCGCCGAGACCGCGTCCGACGTCCTGAAGGACGCGGCGTCCGAAGGCCTGATCAAGATCGTCGACCGCGCGATCGTGACCTGGCCCGAGGGGGCGAAGAAGCCCACGACGCACCACACGCACGAGGACGAGTGGCGCGGGACCGGCTGGGGCGCGTTCTGGGGGCTGCTGTTCGGCGCCCTCTTCTTCGTCCCCGTGATCGGTGTCGCCGCGGGCGCAGCCCTGGGCGCGATCCACAAGTCCATGGAGGCCGTGGGACTGAACAAGGACCAGCTCGACCGCATCAGGGCACAGGTCACCGAGGGCACCTCGGCGCTGTTCGCCGTGACCGAGGACGGCAACCTGGACCGCGTGGGCGAGCGGTTCCACGGTCTGCACGGCGACCTCATCGCCACGAACCTCACCCAGGAGGAGCGCCGCGTGCTCCTCGAGACCTTCGACTGATCGCGACCAGCAGACCCGCAGTGGGGGTGGGGCCGGACTCCCGGCCCCACCCTCGCCTGCGCCCTACGCGTCGAGGTGGAGCGGCAGCCCGAAGAGCGGGTACCAGGCCTCGACGTCGAGGAACGCGTTGATGCCGGTCACCTTGCCGTCCTCGGTGTCGATCACCTGGAGCGCCCAGGCGTCGTACCCGCCGGTGGGCGAGATCCGGTACTGGCCGAAGCCGAACGTCCCGTTGGCCCGCACCGGCACCATGCGCGAGCCCCGGCACTCCGCGCCCGGCCCGACCATCCACCGCTCGATCTGGACAGGGCCCCGCATCCACAGCGCGTACGGCGGCATCGAGAGCGTGGCCTCGTCGTGGAGCAGCGCGACCAGCGCGGGCATGTCGTAGCGCTCGAACGCGTCGAGGTACTTCTCCAGGAGCTCGGTCTTGTCCTCGTCCACGGGCGCGGTCGGCAGGTTGGCGCCGTCCGCCCCGGGAGCCGACCCGTAGTGCGCCTGGGCCGACAAGGTGGCCCGCGCCCGCTGGAGCGCGCTGTTGACCGACGGCACCGACGTCTCCAGGAGCTCGGCGACCTCGCTGGCCTGCCAGCGCAGGACCTCGCGCAGGATGAGGACGGCGCGCTGCTTGGGTGGCAGGTACTGCAGTGCCGCGACGAACGCGAGGCGGATGGACTCGCGCCCGATCGCGACGTCGGCCGGGTCTCCGTCCCGCGGCAGCACGCGGTCGTCGGGCACCGGCTCGACCCACGTCTCCTCCGAGAGCTGCTCGCCGAGGTTCCTCTCCTCCGCCGTCTGCGCTGCCCCGAGACCCATGGGGCGCTCGCGGCGCTTGCGCTGGGCGATGTGGTCGAAGCAGACGTTCGTCGCGATGCGGTAGAGCCAGGAGCGCAGCGCGGAGCGCCCTTCGAAGCGGTCGTAGGAGCGCCAGGCGCGCACCATGGTGTCCTGGACCGCGTCGTCGGCCTCGAAGGACGAGCCGAGCAGGCGGTAGCAGTAGCCCGTGAGCTGTGACCGGTACTGGTCGAGCAGCTCCCCGAGGTCCTCGTCCGCGACGGTCGCTGTGCGTTCGGTCATGGTGTCCTCTCGTGGGCGCGCGGCGATGTGCGCCACTTCACACCGTAGCGCGCACCGCCCACACAGTCAGCGGGAGAGGGCCTCTTCCCGGGCGAGCTCGAACCACACGGTCTTGCCCGGACCGTCGGAGGTCTTCTGCTCGACGAACCACCGGTCGGCGAACCGGTCGAGGAACTGGATGCCGCGCCCCCCGGTCTCGTGCGGCTCGGGGTCGTGAAGGGTCGGCTCGTCGGGGGAGGCGTCCCGGACGCCGACCCGGACGGTCGCGGGCCACACCTCGACGACCGCCTCGAGCGGTCCCTGCGCGTGCTGCACCGCGTTGGTCAGGGTCTCGCTCGCGAGCAGCATGATGGTCCGCCGCTGGTCGCGGTTGATCCCGCAGCTCTCCAGGATGTCGTCGACCCAGCGCCGGGCCGGCGAGATCGCCGCGGTCGTGTGCTCGACGTCGCGGGTCATCCGGGTGGGGCACGCAGGTGTCGGGTGGGAGTCGACCGCGGCCCGGACACGGACCGCGAGGACGGCGATGTCGTCGCGCTGGTCGCTGCCGACCAGGCGCTGGACCAAGGCGTTCGGGAGCGCGAGGGTCGAGCCGTGCCGCAGCGTCGCGAGGGCCCGGGCGAGCCCGGACAGGCGCGCGCTCTGGGGGACCCCGCGTCGTTCGATGAGCCCGTCCGTGTAGAGCAGGAGGGTGTCCCCCGGGCCGAGGTGGGTCACGTGGTCGCTGCGCGCGGCGTTGGGGACGAACCCGAGCATCATGTCGGGCCGGGTGTCGAGGAGCTCGACCTTCCCGTCGGACCGCAGGATCAGGGGTGGCGGGTGTCCCGCGTTCGACCAGGACAGGTCGTAGAAGTCGCCGCGCCGGTCGAGCCGGACGACGACGGCGGTCCCGCTCGCGTGGAGCGAGAGCCCGGTGTTCGCGCGGTCGAGGAGGCGGAGCAGGGCCGAGGGGGACTCGTCGTGGCTCCAGGCGAACGTGCGGAGCATCGACCGGAGCTGCCCCATCTCGGCCGCGGCCCGCATGTCGTGACCCGTCACGTCGCCGATCATGAGGACGGAGGCGTCCTCGTCGTACACGACCGCGTCGTACCAGTCGCCGCCGACCTGGTCCGTGAGGGTCGCGGGCGAGTAGGTCGAGGCCAGCTCGAGGTGCGGGATGTCGGGCAGGGCCGTGAGCATCGCGGCCTGGAGCGTCGTGGCCGCGTCGCGTCGTTCCTCGAGCAGCTTGACGCGTTCGAGGGCGTGCGCGACGAACCCCGCGAGGCCCGCGCGGGACAGGGACTCGTCGTCGGCGGTCTTGCCCTGCTCCCACCCGAGGAAGATGACCGCGAGCAGGTTCGTGCCGGAGAGCACGGGCAGCAGCGCGCGGGCACCGACGCTCTCGTCGAGCGACTCGGAGATGTTCGGGAACGCCGAGAGGATCTCGGCCTCGTCCCGGAAGAACAGGGCCTCCTGGGTGCGGGCGACGAACGACAGGACACGGTCCGGGTCGTCGACCCGCGCGTACCGGTACGACGGCGAGAGCGCCGGCTCCAGGTGGTCCATGCTCGTGTACGTGAGGCTCTTGCGCGACGGGTCGACGACCGCGAGCCCGGCGTACCGCGCACCGATGGCCGAGGACGCCACGTAGGCGAGGGTCTCGCCCACGTCCTGGACCGAGGTCGCGTCGGCGAAGGCCTCGCTGAGCATGAGCAGGAGGCGGTTGCGACGGGTCGCCTGGATGGCGAGGTTCTGCATCCTGGTCGCCCGCTCGTGCGCGATGCGCAGCTGGAGCTCGGACGTGCAGGCCGCCGTCAGGTCGGCGAGGGTCGCGAGGTCGGTGTCGGTCCAGTCGTGGGGCTCGTCGTCCATCGCGCACAGCGTCCCGACGACGCGGCCACGCTGGTCGAAGATCGGGAACCCGGCGTACGCGAGGACCCCGAACTCCGGGATGGACGGGTTGTCCCAGACCCGGGCGTCCTTGCGGGTGTCCGGCACGACGAGCGGCTCGCGGTCGTTCGTCACGTGCTGGCAGAACGAGTGGGTCAGCGGCATGCGACGGCTCAGCTGGATGTCCTCGGGCATGCCGTGGGCCCCGGGGTAGACCTGCTCGTCGGACAGGACGAGGGACACCGCGGCGGTCGGGACGCCGAGCTGGCGCATGGCCAGGCGGGCGAAGCGGTCGAAGGACTCGTCGGCGGTCGGGGTCCCGAGACCTGCCTCGACCAGCTCGAAGATCGCCTGGGCCTCGGTCACCGCATCAGTATGGCCTGCGGGCTCGCGTCCGTCATCGGGAAGCGTGGGGTGAATCACTCCTCCTGACGACGGGGCGGCTTGCCGGGGGCGACGTGACGGCCCGCCGAGGGTGACCGTGTGGCGTGCCGAGGGCGACCGACACGTCGCCGTCGGCGGGCAGGGCCGTCGCCCTCGGCGGGCGGCAGGTCCGACGACGGCGCGCCCTCCCCGGCC
>NZ_JBHUAD010000027.1:0-27269 GCF_042789955.1 Oerskovia sp. NPDC056781 | reverse complement strand
CGACGACGGCGCGTGCCGTCGTCGGGCATCTCACCCGTGCTGTGCGAGGTCAGGGCTGCTGCGGGATGCGGTCGCCCTCGATGTTCTCGCGGCGGTCGACCTGCGAGCGCAGGAGCGCGTCGACCTCGCTCGACTCGTCCTGGGCGATGTCCTTGGCCTCGTTGACGAGCAGGAGGTCGCGGGCCTCGCGGCGAACGCGCTGCTGCTCGGGGTCCGGGACGGGCACCGCGGCCAGCAGGCGACGCGTGTAGTCGTGCCGCGGGGAGTTGACGACCTGCGCCGTGTCCCCGACCTCGACCAGCTTGCCGTGGTGCATCACCGCGATCCGGTCGGACAGGATCTCGACGACCGCGAGGTCGTGCGAGATGAACAGGCACGCGAAGCCGTGCTCGCGCTGCAGGTCCTGGAACAGGTCGAGCACCTTCGCCTGGACCGACACGTCGAGCGCCGACGTGGGCTCGTCCGCGACCAGGAGCTTGGGCTCGAGCGAGAGCGCACGCGCGATGCCCACGCGCTGACGCTGACCGCCCGAGAGCTCGTGCGGGTAGCGGTTGCGCATCGCCCGCGGCAGCTCGACCTGGTCGAGGAGACGCTCGACCTCGTTGCTCAACGCCTTGCCCTTGATGCCCTTGTGGAGCATGAGGGGCTCGCCGATGGACTCGCCGATCGGCAGACGCGGGTTGAGCGACGAGCCCGGGTCCTGGAAGACGATCCCGACCTGGTTGCGCAGCGGACGCAGGTCGCGCGAGCGCGCACCGACCATGTTCTGGCCGACGATCGACAGCTCGCCACCCGTGACGGGCAGGAGCCCGACCACGGCGCGGCCGATCGTCGTCTTGCCCGACCCGGACTCGCCCACCAGACCGACGACCTCGCCCTGACGGATGGTCAGGTTGACCTCGTCGACGGCGCGGAAGCCGGGTGCGCGGCCACGACCCGGGTACTCGATGACCATGTCCTTGGCCTCGAGCACGACCGGGCGCTCGTCGACGACCGGCTGCGCGGGCTCGACGACCTCGGCACGTGCCGTGCCCAGGTGCGGGACCGCGTCCAGCAGACGCTGCGTGTAGGGGTGCTGGGGCGAGGAGAAGATCTGCGCCGCCGTCCCCTCCTCCACGACCAGGCCGTTCTTCATGACGAGGATGCGGTCCGCCATGTCTGCGACGACGCCCATGTCGTGGGTGATGAGGATGATGCCCGAGTCGATGCGGTGACGCAGGTCACGCATGAGCTTGAGGATCTCGGCCTGGACCGTGACGTCGAGAGCCGTGGTCGGCTCGTCGGCGATGAGCAGGCGCGGGTCGCACGCCAGCGCCTGCGCGATCATCGCGCGCTGGCGCTGACCACCCGAGAGCTGGTGCGGGTAGGAGTCGAACCGGCGCGCCGGGTCGGGGATCTCCACGAGCGTGAGCAGCTCGATCGCGCGCTTCTTGGCGTCCTTGGGACCCATGTCGAAGTGCGTGCGCAGCGTCTCGACGATCTGGAACCCGACGGTGTACACCGGGTTGAGCGCCGTCATGGGCTCCTGGAAGATCACCGAGATCTCCTTGCCACGGATGTGGCGGAGCTTGCTCGTGGACATCCCGATGAGCTCACGGTCGCCCAGCTTCGCGCTGCCGGTCGCCCGACCGTTCGGCGGGAGCAGACCGATGAGGGACATCGACGACTGCGTCTTGCCCGAACCGGACTCGCCCACGATCGCGAGCACCTCGCCCGGGTGGACGTCGTAGCTGACGCCGGACGCAGCGGGGAACCACTCGCCGTCGACGTAGAAGTCGACGCCGAGGTCACGGACGGTCAGCACGGGTTCGCCGGTGGGCGCCGGTGCCGCCTGGGGTGCTGTCTCGATTGCCACAGGTATCAGGATCCTTCCTGTATGCGACGGACGTCGGCGCTGGTCAGCGCTCCGGTCGATGTCTGCATCTCTGGGAGTATGGGCCCATGGGACCCACACACGTTTTCAGGTCGACGTACGGCCGGATACTGACCGGTGCCGCAGCGCTGGTCGCGCTCGTCACCCTGGTCAGCCTCGCGACGTCGGGGGGCGTCGAAGAAGTACTGCGCTACGGCGCGTGGCCGCTGCTCGCGGTGCTGGTCGTCTGGGCGCTCTTCTGGTACCCCGAGGTCCAGGTGAGCGACGGCGAGATCGTGCTGCGCAACGTGCTGCGCACCGTGCACGTCCCATGGCCCACCTTCCGGAGCGTGGACTCGCACCTCGCGCTCAAGGTGACGACGACGAGCGGCACCTTCACGGCCTGGGCCGCACCCGCCAGCAGCGGCTCCGTGGCGAGGCTGCGCAATCCCCGCACGGTCGACCCCGCCAAGGGCATGGTCGGTGACCGGCTGGTCAGCGGTGCCAACGCCGACGCGGTGGCGCTGGTGATCGGGGAGCGCTACGAGGCTCTTCGCTCCGCGGGCCACCTCGACGGCGACGACCACGGGCTGACGCCGCGCACGACGTGGCACGTCGCGACCCTCGCGGGCCTCGTGGTGCTCACGGCGCTCGGAGTGCTCGCACCGCAGCTCGGCTGAGCACGCCACCGGTACCGACGGCACCCCGAGGGGGGTCGTCGGTACCGGTGACGTGAGGCCGGTCATGTCAGCTCCCGCCGCCCAGGCCGACGTGGCCACCCTGGGCCTGCATCGGGACGGTGGTCTCGTGCGAGGCGGCGCGGTCCATCTTCTTCTGCGAGGGGATCCGCTTCTGACGCGGGTCGAACGCGTCGCGCAGCCCGTCACCGATGAAGTTGATGCAGAGCGCGATGACGACGATGAACAGACCGGGCCACCAGAACAGCCAGGGGCGCGTCGCGAACGACGACTGGTACTGGCTGATGAGCTGGCCGAGCGAGATGTCGGGGGCCACGATCCCGAAGCCCAGGTAGCTCAGCGCGGTCTCGAGCAGGATCGCCGAGCTCATGAGCAGCGTCGTCGCGACGATGATGACACCGATCGCGTTCGGCAGGATGTGCTTGAAGATGATGCGGGTGTTGGACGCCCCGGCGACCCGCGCGGCGTCGACGAACTCGCGCTCACGCAGGCTCAGGAACTCACCGCGTACCAGTCGGGCCAGGCTCGGCCACAGGATCAGGCCGAGCGCCGCACCGAAGATCGCCGCGCTCAGGGAGCCGGCCATCTTGCCGATGACGGCACCGATCACGATGGTGGGGACCGTGATGACGAGGTCCGTGAAGCGCATGAGCATGCCGTCCGTGCGGCCGCGGAAGAAGCCCGAGAGCGAGCCGATGAGCACACCGAGCACGCAGGCGATCGTGCCGATGATGAACATGACCCCGAGCGACGTCTGGGTGCCCTTCATGACGTAGTAGAACATGTCGTGCCCGTTCTCGTCCTGACCGAACGGGTGCTCGCCGATGGCGAAGCCGGAGCCGCCGAGCCAGGTGGGCAGGCTCAACGTGGGCGCTCCGCCCGAGTTGATGACCTTGCCCGATCCTGCCCCCTGCGGCCACCAGCCTGGCACCGGTCCGAAGCCCACCGACGTGAAGGCGAGCAGCACGACGAGGATCAGGACCGCGAGCCCGACCATGGCGCCCTTGTGCCGGAAGAACCGGCTGCGGACGATCTGTCCCTGGGACAGACCTTCGACGTCCTTGAGCTCGATCGCGTTCTCGATGGTGACCGAGTCGTCGCCGTTCTGGGGGTTCTGAGGGGTACTCATGCGTTCACCCGAATTCGTGGGTCGAGGGCAGCGTAGATCAGGTCCGCCACGATGTTGGCGATGATCGCGAGCGCAGCGGTGATCAGGAGGTAGGCCATGACCGGCTCGATCTCAGCCTCTTGGAGAGAGTTGAGGAAGAGCGCGCCCATGCCCGGCCGGTTGAAGATCCGCTCCGTGACGACCGCACCACCGATGAGGGTGATGACGTCGATCGGGACGATCGTCGCGAGCGGGATCAGCGAGTTGCGGAAGCCGTGGCGCATGATGACGGTGCGCTCGCTCAGCCCCTTGGCCCGAGCCGTGCGGATGTAGTCCTGGCTCATGACCTCGAGCATGCTCGAGCGCGAGTACCGCGTGTAGCCCGCGAAGGCGACCAGGATCAGCGTCAGGGTCGGCAGCAGCAGGTGCGTGTACTGGTCGAGGACCTGCACCCAGTAGTTGCCGCCGAGGTTCGGGGTCCGGTCACCGAACGTCGCGATGGGGCGGCCGTTGATGGCGTTCGAGTTGACGTACGCGGGCCAGACCTCCATGACGCGGTCGACGTAGATCATGGCCGCGACCACGAACGCCGTGATGCCACCGGTGCGCGCGGAGACTCCCCAGTCGGGTCCGCGGAACAGGAAGCCGACCAGGACGCCAACGCCGATCGCGACGATCGCGAGGCCGAACATCATGAGGTGGGTCGGGGCGACCGAGTCGAAGAAGCCCTGGAGCGGGTAGTAGAGGGCGACGCCGATCGCCACGGTCGCGAGCGCCGTGTAGAGGGCGCGACGGTTCTTGAGGCCCGCGGAGAGCGCCGTCAGGGCGAACGCGAAGCCGACTCCGGTGATGGCGATCAGCACCGGGCCCAGCTGCGGCTTGGACCACCAGTCAGTGAGCTGGACGTAGAGCATGACACCGAGCGTGGCGACGAAGGCGAGACCGAAGGTCTGCAGCCTGCGAGTGACCGAACCGCCGATCGCGAGCACCCACAGCAGGCCCATGAGCGCTGCGATGCCGATCAGGACAGGAATCGACAGCGCGGGGTCCGCGAGGAAGTCGTTGAACCCGATGGCGCCCCACTGCTTGAGCAGCACCGCGACCCAGAACGAGGGCAGCGAGTAGAGCAGGAAGGACAGGAAGATGATCAGGTAGTCGAACGTCGCGTACTGGCGCAGGGCGCTGACGATACCGACCGAGACACCGAGGATCAGCGAGAGGACCGTGGCGGCCGTCACGAGCTGGAGGGTCGAGCCGATCGCGTGGGAGACCATCGTGCCGACGTCCTGCCCGGAGCGCCAGGCGATGCCGAAGTCTCCCTGGAAGGCGTGGCCGAGCCACTGGAAGAAGCGCACCACGACGTTGGTGTCGAGGTTGAGCATGTCCTCGCGGGCGGCGATGCGAGCCGCCTTGTCCGCTCCGCGGTACTCACGGAGGTCGGCCAAGGGGTCGATCGCGAGATCGACCAGGAGGTACATCAAGAAGATGGCCACGAACAGCGTGGCTATGCCGGCCAGAAGGCGGCGCGTAATGAACGTCAACACGTTGGGGTAAACCTCGCAGACGACTGAGGACTCGCGATCAGCGAGTCATTCTATTCCGCGGTCCGGCAGCTGATGCACGGCGGGAAGTTCTGGCCGGCGTGTGCAGGCACGCGCGAGGGCGCCGGATGGGTGCTTCCGGCGCCCTCTCGTCGTCTCCGACCGAGGAGATCTTACGCGCTCGCGGGGAGGGGATCGCACCCTCCCCGCGAGCGACTCGTCTCACCTGACGGAGTCGGTACTACTTGCTGGCCTCGGCGTTGCCGGTCGTCCAGTCCCAGAACCCGTAGAAGATGCCCGGGGCGATCGTGAGCGGCTTGACGCCCGAGATCTTGGACTCGTTCCAGGCGGTGACGCCGGGGAACTGGAAGATGGTCACGCCGAACGCGTCGTCGACGAGGTGCTTCTCGACCTCACCGAGGATGCGGGTCTGCTCAGCCGGGTCCGTCTCGGTCTGGAGCTGGTCGAACAGCGCGTCGACCTCGGGGTTGGAGTACCCGTAGTGGTTGTTCGTCGCGCCGGTGCGGTAGTTCGCGTCCGACTCGGTCACGGCGGTCGAGGTGGACTGCCAGCCGAAGAGTGCCGCGTCGTAGAACGACTTGGCGCTGCTGAGGTCGGTGCCCCAGTCCGTCTGGACCTGGTACGGGGTGACCGTGAAGCCCGCGAGGGCAGCCGACTCGGTGATGAGCTGCGACTGGTTCACGCGACGCGTGTTGTTGGGGTCGAACAGCAGGCGGACGGAGACGGGCGAGGTGACGCCGGCCTCGGCCAGGAGCGCCTTGGCGCCCTCGATGTCGACCTCGTCGTACTGGGACTGGCCGTTCGCGGCGACGATGTCGTCGTACGCGGGCGAGCCGGGGACCGTGGTGTACGAGTTGCGGATCTCGGCGTCCGGGTTCAGCGGCTTGATCAGGTTGTCGATGATCTGCTGACGCGGGATCGTCTTGAGGAACGCCTGGCGGACCTTCTTGGCCTTCTCGGCGTCGCCACCGTAGTTGACCGGGTCGAACGGCCCGCCGTTGGAGAACTGCAGGTCGACGTGCTCGTACGTGCCCTCGGTCGCGGACTCGACCTTGACGCCGTCGAGCGCACCGACTGCGGAGAGGATGTCAGCCGTGGACTGCGGGTTGATGAGGTCGACCTCACCGTTCTGCAGCGCCTGGACCTGGCCCATCGGGTCGCCGTTGTAGCGGATGGTGACCTGGTCGATTCCGGCCTTGTGCTCGCCCTTGTACGACTCGTTGGCCTTCAGCGTGACGTACTGGTCCTTGACGAAGTCCGTCATGACGTACGCGCCGCTCGAGAGGTAGAGGTTCTCGTCGTCGGGCAGCTCGGTGTAGTTGAAGTCCTTGTTCCAGACGTTCGCGATCTTCTGCAGGCTCGCGATGTCGCCGTCCTCGATGGCCTTGACGACGGCGTCGCTCGCCTCGGCAGCGTCCTCGATGCCGAGCGCGCGCTGGCCCACGACGTGTGCCGGGAGGTTCGGAGCGATCGCCGTCTCCCAGTCCGCGAAGGGCTTGGAGTAGGTGAACGTGATCGAGTCGTCCTCGATGACGGGGACGTCGGTGACGAGCGAGATGCCCGGGGACGAGGCGTCGAAGTAGACGCCGGCGTCGACCTCGGCCTGGTTGGTGACCTCTCCGGTCTCCTCGTCGTACTGCGGCTCGACGGTGTTGTACTTGCCGGTCTGGGCAACCCACTCGAGGAGGAGGTCGGCGGGGCCGGCCGCGACGCCGTCGGACCAGCCGGCGGTGTCGGCGTAGGTGTACTTGATCGTCAGCGGGTCGTCGGAGACCTTCTCGTACGTGCCGTACGACTCGTCCTGAACCAGGTTCAGGTCCTCGTCGTAGTAGTTGAAGCCGGCACGCATGAGGTACAGCACGACGTTGTTCGCCGTGGCGTTACCGGTCATGGAGTTGCCGTTGTACGAGTAGAACGGCTGGTTCCACGCGATGTTGACGCTCTCGCTGTCGTTGATGCCCGCGCCGTCGCTGTTGCCGTCGCCGGACCCACCGGCGCACGCGGAGAGCGCCAGTGCGCTCGCCGCCACGGCTGCGACAGCCGCAGACTTCCGTGAGATCTTCAATGTTCCTCCTCAAGGGGATGGTGGGTTCCCCGTCGACGCGCTCCGCAGCAGCACTGCGCGCGGAGCTCGGCGACACTCGCGGGAGACCCACCATTGGTTTGGGGCAACGGTACCGACCAAGATGGGCGACTTCACCCGGTTGCACCTTTCGAGCGGTCGATCGTTACCGAGTTGATACTGGCCGGTACGGTGCTGTTTCCCGTTCGATACCCGGTGAAACCGGTACGTAACGGACCGGAAACACAGGACGGGCGCCGCCCGCGTCTCACGATGCGGTGGCACCCGTCCCAGAAGTGACGAATGTGTCGGACGTCTCAGCCCCGCCGAGGCACGGCCCTCGAACGGCGTCAGACGTTGAAGCGGAACTCCACGACGTCCCCGTCGACCATGACGTAGTCCTTGCCCTCGATGCGGGCCTTGCCCGCCGCACGGGCCGCCGCCACCGAGCCGGTCTCGACGAGGTCGTCGAACGAGATGACCTCGGCCTTGATGAAGCCGCGCTCGAAGTCGGTGTGGATGACCCCGGCCGCCTGCGGAGCGGTCCAGCCCTTGCGGATCGTCCAGGCGCGCGACTCCTTGGGCCCGGCCGTGAGGTAGGTCTGCAGGCCGAGCGTGTCGAAGCCGACGCGCGCGAGCTGGTCGAGGCCCGACTCCTCCTGGCCCGTCTCGGCGAGCATCTCGGCCGCCTCCTCGGGCTCGAGCTCGACGAGCTCGGACTCGAACTTGGCGTCCAGGAAGATCGCCTGCGCCGGCGCGACGAGGGCGCGCAGTTCGGCCTTGCGGTCCTCGTCCACGAGGCCCGCGTCGTCGGTGTTGAAGACGTAGATGAACGGCTTGGCCGTCATGAGCTGCAGGCTCGCGATCTCGGCCAGGTCCAGCCCGGCGGACCTCGCGCCCTGGAACAGGGTGATCCCCTGCTCGAGCAGCGTCTGCGCCTTCTGGGCCGCGGCGAGCAGGACGGGGTCGCCCTTCTTGATCTTGACCTCCTTCTCGAGGCGCGGCAGCGCCTTCTCGAGGGTCTGGAGGTCCGCGAGGATCAGCTCGGTGCTGATGGTCTCGATGTCGTCCGCCGAGTCCGTCGAGCCCTCGACGCGGATCACGTCGGGGTCGTCGAACGCGCGGGTCACCTGGCAGATCGCGTCCGCCTCACGGATGTTCGCGAGGAACTTGTTGCCGAGCCCCTCCCCCTCGCTCGCACCCTTGACGATCCCCGCGATGTCCACGAAGGACACGGTCGCGGGCAGGATGCGCTCGCTGCCGAAGATCTCCGCGAGCTTGTCCAGCCGCGGGTCCGGGAGGGACACGACGCCGATGTTCGGCTCGATCGTCGCGAACGGGTAGTTCGCGGCGAGGACCTGGTTGCGCGTCAGGGCGTTGAAGAGGGTGGACTTGCCGACGTTGGGCAGGCCGACGATGCCGATTGTTAGAGCCACGGGGCCTGAGTCTACGCCGAGCCACCGCGCGGGCCGCTCGCGCCGAGGGGGCGGTCGGCAGGCAGACGGCCCGACGGCGCCGCCCGCCCCGGGCGGCCACGTGCACTGCGGCACGGGCGCACCTGGGCGAGCGGCGCCGTCGGGCCGCTGCAGGAGACGCCTACTTGTAGCTCATGACCTGCTGGAGGAGCTCCGGGCCCCGCTGGTCGACCAGGCGGCCGCCCCAGCGCATGCCCACCACGAGGAAGACGACCCCGAGACCGACGCCCACGACGAGCGTGAGCCAGCCCCAGACCGCCGCCCCCGTCAGGACGTTCGTGAGCGCGAGCCCCGCGGCCGGCAGGCACAGGGCCGTGAGGACCAGCATGGTGATCATCTGCGCCACGAGCGTGGCCATCGCGGCACCCTGCGGCGACTTGAACGGGCTGTCCCCCGGCTTGGGCACCGGGTAGAGCAGGCGTGCCGAGACCACGCTCGACACACCCAGCCCCGCACCCAGCACGCCCAGGCTCAGCCCGATCGTGGCGACCAGGAGGTCCCACCGGCCCGTGAAGGCGACCGAGGCCACCGCGAACACGAGCACCACCGGCACCCCGATGACCGCGGCCGCGAGCACACGACCCGCCCGGTCCGCGAACCCGCTCACGCCCGACGACACCTGCGTCCAGAACGCGGTGTGGTCGTACGCGACGTCCGCCGAGATCGAGAACCCGAACGTGAAGGCCGTGACAGGGCCCAGCACGAGCATGAGCTCCTTGAACCCGTCCCCGCCGCCTGTCCCCATGCTCGACCCGACGAACCACAGCAGGACGGGGAGCAGCGGGACCACGGCGATCGAACCCGAGTAGCGCGGGTCGCGGAACCAGTACGTCAGGCAGCGCGCCGCCACGGCGCCCACGGGCGTCGCCGGGAACCGGTCGAACCAGCCGAGCCCCTTCGACTTGCCGGCCGAGGCGCCACCGTGCGGCGCGACCAGGGCCTTGGCGAGTGCGCGGTCCCACACGACCCACGCCGCGACCAGGACGACCACCGCGATGGCGAGCCGGGCGAGCGCAAGGCCCCAGGCGCCGTCGGACACCGCGGACGC
The DNA here is from genome assembly GCF_042789955.1 of Oerskovia sp. NPDC056781. Classification (NCBI taxonomy): domain Bacteria; kingdom Bacillati; phylum Actinomycetota; class Actinomycetes; order Micrococcales; family Cellulomonadaceae; genus Oerskovia; species Oerskovia sp. NPDC056781. The sequence goes on along the minus strand of NZ_JBHUAD010000027.1, from coordinate 17,464 downwards.
GACCGCCCACGGCGCCCCGAACGGCGTCCACCCCAGGACGTCCGCGACGACCGGCAGCACCTCCTGGCCGCGCGCGATCGCCGACGTCGCCCAGCCGATGATCGGACCCGCGAGCATGAGGGGCACGAACGCCGCGATCGACAGGACCTCGCGGTAGCGCCGTGAGTCGAGCAGCGGGGCGAGCGCGGTCGTCGTCGCACGGGACCCGACGACGCACAGCGCGACCGCGAGCAGCGCGCCCACGAGCGCGGCCAGGGCCGCGAGCGGCGAACGCCACCACGCGAGCGCCGTGCCGGCCGAGGCGACGAGCGTCACGATCCCCGGGATGCCCACGAGACCCGCGACCGCGAGTCCCGCGAGGAGCTGGCGCTGCGGCACCGCGAACGTCACGAAGCGCTGCGGGTCGAGCGTCGCGTCCACGCCGAAGGCGAACAGCGGGACGATCCACCACGCGAGCACGACGACCGACCCGACGATCGTGATGATCTGGCCCGCCATCTCGGGGGCCGTGGTGCCCAGGACCGTCAGGCCGATCAGGGCCATCGAGATGACGCCCAGCCCGTAGAGGATGCCGAGGACCAGCCCCACCGTCTGCCACACGCTCTTCTTGAGCGTGTTGCGCAGAAGGGTGAGCTTGAGCCTTACGAGGTGCGCAACCACGACAGCCCCTCCGTGGTCTGGCGCCCGCCGACCAGGTCGACGAAGCGGTCCTCCAGGCTCTGGCCCGCGCGGACCTCGTCCACGGTGCCGGCCGCGAGCACGTGCCCGCCCGCGATGACCGCGACGTGGTCGCACATGCGCTGGACCAGGTCCATGACGTGCGAGGACACGATCACGGTGCCGCCGCTCGCGACGTAGCCGTTGAGGATCTCACGGATGTTGGCCGCGGAGACCGGGTCGACGGCCTCGAACGGCTCGTCGAGCACGAGCAGGTTCGGGGCGTGGATCAGCGCCGAGGCCAGCGCGATCTTCTTGGTCATGCCCGCCGAGTAGTCGACCACGAACGTGTTCGCGTCGGCCGCCAGGCCCAGGGCCTCGAGCAGGTCCGCGGTGCGCTCGGCGACCGTCTCACGGTCCATGCCGCGCAGCAGGCCCGCGTACGTGATGAGCTGGGCGCCCGTGAGCCGGTCGAACAGGCGTACGCCGTCCGGGAGGATGCCGAGCAGGCGCTTGCCCTCGAGCGGGTTCGCCCACAGGTCCAGGCCGTGCACGTGGACCGAGCCGAAGTCCGGGCGCAGCAGTCCCGTGGCCATCGACAGCGCGGTCGTCTTGCCCGCGCCGTTGGGGCCGACGAGCCCGTAGAACGAGCCCGCCGGGACGTCGAGGTCGATGCCCGCCACGGCGATCTTCTCGCCGAACTTCTTCCACAGCCCGCGGACCGACAGCGCAGGGGCCGTGCCCGCCGCGTGGGTCGGGGGCGCGGGCGTCGCAGGGGCGAGGACGGGCGCGGCAGGCGCTGCGGGGTACGCGGGCGCTGCGTCGGCAAGGGGTGGGAGCTGGTCGCGGGGCTCAGGTTCGTGGGCCATACGGACAAACCTAGTGGAGCCGGGCGGGGTCCCCCCAGGAGATATGTCATGTCTTTCCAGGTGGGAGCCGGATTCACCCGTGCGCACGGCCGCTCAGGACCGGCGACGCGCCCGACGGCGCAGCTCCCCGCACCCTGTGGGTGGCACCTGGCAGAGTGCGGGCATGGACAACGCCCTGCCGTGGCTCATGCTCGTCGTCGGACTCCTCGTGGGAGCCCTCCTGGGCTGGCTCGCGCGCCGCACCTCCCCCGACTCCGGGCGCGCCGAGATCGGCCGGCTCACCGGCCTGCTGTCCCAGGCCCAGCAGGAGGCCGCGCGCGGAGCGGGCCTCGCCGAGCGGCTCGCGGCCGAGCGCGAAGGGTTCGAGCGCCAGCTCCGCACCGAGCGCGAGGCGTTCGGGCGCCAGCTCGCGAGCACCGAGCGCGCCGCGGACGAGCGCCTCGACATCGAGCGCGCCAACCACGAACGGTCGATCGAGGACCTGCGTGCGGGCTCCGAGAAGCGCCTGGCCGAGATCCGCGGCGACCAGGCCCGGCTCGAGGCCCAGTTCGAGGCCCTCGCCCGCAAGGCGCTCGCGACCAGCTCCGAGCAGTTCCTCACGCAGGCCGAGGAGCGCTTCAAGCGCAGCCAGCAGGTCGGCGAGGCCGAGCTCGCCAAGCGTGAGCAGGCCGTCCAGCAGCTCGTCGAGCCCCTCAGCAAGGCCCTCGACCAGGTCAAGGCCGAGGTCTCCGCCGCCGAGCAGGCGCGCCGCGAGGCCCACGGCACGCTCGCCGAGCAGGTCCGCGGCATGCGCCACGACTCCGAGGCGCTGCGCGCCGAGACCTCCCAGCTCGTCACCGCCCTGCGCTCCTCGCAGGTCCGCGGGGCGTGGGGCGAGCTCCAGCTGCGCCGCGTCGTGGAGGCCGCAGGCATGATCCCCCACGTCGACTTCATGGAGCAGGACCAGGTCACGACCGACGACGGCGCGCTGCGCCCCGACATGGTCATCCGGCTCGCGGGCGGCAAGAACGTCGTCGTCGACGCCAAGGTCGCCTTCCTCGGCTACCTCGACGCCCAGCAGACCACCGACCCCCGCGTGCGGGCCGAACGCCTCGCCGCGCACGCCCGCCACTTCCGCAAGCACATCGACGACCTCGCGGGCAAGCGGTACTGGGACCAGTTCAGCCCGGCCCCCGAGTTCGTCGTCATGTTCGTCCCGGCCGAGTCGTTCCTGTCCGCCGCGATCGAGCAGGACCCGTCGATCCTGGAGTACGCGGTCGCGAAGAACGTCATCATCGCGGCGCCCATGACGATGATCGCCCTGCTGCGGACCGTCGCGTACGCCTGGCGGCAGGACGCGCTCGCCGCGAACGCCCAGCAGGTGCTCACGCTCGGCAAGGAGCTCCACGGCCGCCTCGCCGTCATGGGCAGCCACCTCGCCAAGCTCGGCCGATCCATCCAGGGCGCCGCCGAGTCCTACAACCGCACCGTCGCCTCGCTCGAGACACGGGTCCTCGTGAGCGCGCGCCGCTTCGCCGACCTCAACGTCGTCGACGAGGACCTCGAGAGCCCCGCCGTGGCCAACCCCCAGCTCAGCGCCGTGAGCGCCCCCGAGCTCCTCGCGTCCGTCCACGAGAACTTCGTCGCGATCGACGAGATCGCCACGGGGTCGCGCGCAGGCACCGATCCGGCGGAGGGCGACGAGCAGGACCCGCTCGACGCCGGGATGCTCGGGACCATCAACGCCCCCGGGCGGCACGAGCGCGACCGCGGAGCAGACGCCTCCTGACGCCCGGGTGAGCATCGCCTAGAGGTGACGCCCGCGCCCTGGTGAGCGGCGCCGTCGGGCCGGTACCTGCGCGACGGCGCGCCAAGCCGTCGACGGTGACGTGCCCCGTCGCCGACGGTGACGGTGACGGTGACGGTGACAGGCTGGACCGCCGACGGTGACGGGGCCCGACCCCTCGCGGGGTGGCGCCTCCGTTGCTGAGGCGCACCGGGGACGGACGAGGCCCGTCCCGGATATCCGGTACGGGCCTCGACGTGCGAACGGCTCAGACGGGCTCGACCGAGAGCGAGGTGCGGTTCTCACGGCGCGGGCGCGCCGGCGCGTTGCCCGCGGCCTTGAGGTCTGCGCGCAGCTCCTTGGGGAGCGAGAACATGAGGTCCTCGGTCGCGGTGCGGACCTCCTGGACCTCGCCGTACCCGCGCTCGGCCAGGTACGCGAGCACGTCGTTGACGAGGATCTCCGGTACCGAGGCGCCCGAGGTCACACCGACCGTCGTGACACCGTCGAGCCACGACTCGTCCATCTCCTGAGCGCGGTCGATCCGGTACGACGCGTCCGCGCCGGCCCCCAGGGCCACCTCGACGAGACGGACCGAGTTCGACGAGTTCGCCGAACCGACCACGATCACGAGCTCGCACTCGGGCGCGAGCTTCTTCACCGCGACCTGGCGGTTCTGCGTCGCGTAGCAGATGTCGTCCGACGGCGGGTTCTGCAGCGTCGGGAAGCGCTCGCGCAGACGGTCGACCGTCTCCATGGTCTCGTCGACCGACAGGGTCGTCTGCGAGATCCAGACCACCTTCTCCGGGTCACGGACCGTGACGTTCGCGGCGTCGTCGGGCGAGTTGACGATCTGGACGTGGTCCGGCGCCTCGCCCGCGGTGCCCTCGACCTCCTCGTGACCCTCGTGGCCGATCAGCAGGATGTCGTAGTCGTCCGCCGCGAAGCGCACGGCCTCCTTGTGCACCTTGGTGACGAGGGGGCAGGTCGCGTCGATCGTCTGGAGGTTGCGCTGGGCAGCCGCCTCGTGGACCGCGGGCGAGACGCCGTGGGCCGAGAACACGACGCGCGCACCCTCGGGCACCTCGTCGGTCTCGTCGACGAAGACCGCGCCCTTGTCGCTCAGCGACTCGACGACGTACTTGTTGTGCACGATCTCCTTGCGGACGTACACGGGGGCACCGTAGTGCTCGAGCGCCTTCTCGACCGCGATCACGGCACGGTCGACGCCCGCGCAGTAGCCGCGGGGGGCGGCGAGGAGGACACGCTTACCAGTCGGGGAAGTCACGTCACGAGTCTAGGCGACGGGCATTCGGTGGCAGGCCCCGCGGGTGGGTCCGGGCGCGGTCCGGGCCATGTCCTGGCAGCAACTCCACAGGATCCTCACGGACCGGGTCGCTGCGCCGAGGGTGACGGTTCCGCCCGCCGAGGGTGACGCACTGGCGTGCCGAGGGCGACCGTGCCGGCCGCCGACGGCGACCGGAGGGACTGCCGACGGCGACCGAGTGAGCGCTCGAGGGTGACGAGAGCGTCACCCCCGGCGGACCCCGGCGTCACCCTCGGCGAACTTGCCGGTCGCCCTCGGCGGGCGCGGGCGTCACCCTCGGCGCCTGTCACACCCATGAGGCAGGCTTGACCCCGTGACCGACCGACCCGCCGACCCCACCAGCCCTCCGGCCTCCCCCGCACAGCCGACCGCCCTCCCCGTCCGGGCCCTCGACACGAGCGCCGAGCACCCGTGGCCCGTCCGGCTCCTGTCGAGCAAGATCACCGCGTACATCGACAGGATGTCCCCCGTCTGGGTCGAGGGACAGGTCGTGCAGCTCAACCGTCGTCCCGGCGCCTCGATGGCCTTCCTCACGCTCCGCGACACCGACGCCGACATGTCGCTCCCCGTCGCGGCGCTCGCCAAGGTCTTCGAGTCCGCGAGCACTCCCCTGACCGAGGGGGCGCACGTCGTCGTCCACGCCAAGCCTGTGTTCTGGCCCAAGCGCGGGTCGTTCCAGCTCCAGGCGAGCGAGGTCCGCACGGTCGGGATCGGTGAGCTCCTGGCCCGGATCGAGCACCTCAAGCGCATCCTGGCGGCCGAGGGCCTGTTCGACGCCGACCGCAAGGTCCCCCTCCCGTTCCTGCCCGCGGTCGTGGGCCTCGTGTGCGGGCGTGAGTCCAAGGCCGAGCACGACGTCGTGGTCAACGCCCGCGCACGCTGGCCCCAGGTGCGCTTCGAGATCCGCGAGGTCGCGGTGCAGGGCGCGAGCGCGGTCTCGCAGGTCAGCGCAGCGATCGCCGAGCTCGACGCGCGCCCCGACGTCGACGTGATCGTGGTCGCGCGCGGCGGTGGCGCGGTCGAGGACCTCCTGCCGTTCAGCAACGAGGCGCTCGTCCGGGCCGCGGCCGCGTGCCGCACGCCCCTGGTCAGCGCGATCGGCCACGAGACCGACACGCCGCTCCTCGACCTGGTCGCGGACTACCGCGCCTCGACCCCGACGGACGCCGCCAAGCGCATCGTGCCCGACGTGGGCGAGGAGAGGGCGCGCGTCCTGCAGGCGCGGTCACGGATCCGGGCCGCGATCACGCACCAGCTCCAGCGCGAGCAGTCCCGGCTCGACAGCGCACGCTCGCGTCCGGTCCTCGCGGCCCCCGAGACGATGATCTCCACGCGCGAGCAGCACGTGCTCGCGGCCCGGGACCGGGCCCGGCACTCGCTCGACGCGATCCTGCTGCGCGCGCACGGCGAGGTGGACCGCCTCGCCGCCCAGGTGCGCGCCCTGTCCCCCGCGTCGACGCTCGAGCGGGGCTACGCCGTCGTGCACGGGCCCGACGGCGGGATCGTCCGCTCCCCCGACGACGTGAGCCCCGGCGACGCCCTGCACGTGCGGCTCGCGAGCGGCGCGATCGACGCCACGGTGCGCTGACCCGAGCACCCCGCCCGGTCTGAGCCCAGCCCGCCCAGCCCTCCATGCACCGACGACCACAGACCCTCAGCACCAGGAAGGCCCTCCACCATGAGCAGCACCACCCCGCCCCCCGCCGACGTCGCGACGCTGACGTACGAACAGGCGCGCGACGAGCTGGTCCAGGTCGTGTCCCGTCTCGAGGCCGGCGGCGAACCGCTCGAGGCCTCGCTCGCCCTGTGGGAGCGCGGCGAGGCCCTCGCGGCCCGCTGCCAGCAGTGGCTCGACGGCGCACGCGAGCGTCTCGCGTCGGCTCGCGCGGCGGACGGCGCACCCTCCGCCCCGGTCGACGCCCAGGACGCAGGCACCGAGGACGACTGACCGGGACCGACCCGGCCGAGGGTCACGCGCTCCTGCGCGCCTGGCCCTCGGACTGCGCCTGGGCCCGTTCGAGCGAGGCGCGCCGGTCCTCCTCGTTCTCGCGGTCGAGCCGGTCCACCTCGTCCTGGTCGTGCGTGAGGTTCTCGCCCGTCTCGGGGTCGAAGACCATCATCTTGTCGGGGTCGAACCAGAGCTCGGTCGAGTCGCCGTCACGCACGCGGGACGCCGAGTTGAGCGCGACCACGAACTGGGTGCGCAGTCCTTCGCCGTCGAGCTCGCGGTCGAGCTCCTCGAGCTGGGCCGCGACCGAGGCGTGCATCTCGAACGGCACGTAGGCGTAGAGCTCGGCGCCGAGCCACTCGGTCACGTCGATCTGCGCGTCGAACGTCCGCCCCCGGTCCTTCTTGGACGGGTCGACGAGGCGGGCGTCCTCGAAGTGCTCGGGGCGCAGTCCCACGATCACGAGCTCACGCTCCCCGATCGCCGAGACGATCCGCTCGGGCAGCTCGAACGTGCCGAACGGCAGCTCCATGCTGCTCCCGGAGACCTCGCCGGGCAGGAAGTTCATGGGCGGTGACCCGATGAACCCCGCCACGAACAGGTTGACGGGCTGCTCGTACAGCGCGCGCGGGCTCGCGATCTGCTGGAGCTCGCCCTTGCGCAGGACGGCGACCCGGTCGCCGAGCGTCATGGCCTCGGTCTGGTCGTGGGTCACGTAGACGGTCGTGGTCGCGAGGCGACGCTGGAGCCGCGCGATCTCGGTGCGCATCTGCCCGCGCAGCTTGGCGTCGAGGTTGGACAGCGGCTCGTCGAACAGGAACGCCTTGGCGTCGCGCACGATCGCGCGGCCCATCGCGACGCGCTGGCGCTGCCCGCCGGACAGGTTGGCAGGCTTGCGGTCGAGGTGCTCGCGCAGGTCGAGGAGGTCGGCGGCGTGCTCGACCTTCTCGCGGATCTCGGCGTCGCTGAACTTCCCCTTGGTCAGGCGCAGCGGGAACGCGATGTTCTCCGCGACGGTCAGGTGCGGGTAGAGCGCGTAGTTCTGGAAGACCATCGCGAGGTCGCGGTCGCGCGGCGCCTTCTCGTTGACGCGGTCGCCTTCGATCAGGAGGTCGCCCGAGGTGATGTCCTCGAGGCCGACGATCATGCGCAGCAGCGTCGACTTCCCGCAGCCCGAGGGGCCGACGAGGATCACGAACTCGCCGTCGGCGATGTCGATGCTGACGCCTTTGACGGCGGGGAACCCGTCGCCGTACTTCTTGACGATGTTCTTGAGGGTGATGGAGGCCATCAGCTCTCTCCTCGGTCGGGGGACGGGCGGCGAAGGGTGCGGGGACGGGACAGGGGCGCGCGGGGGTGCCCGACGACGTCGCGCACCTCGACGCGCCGTCGTCCCCGGGCGGGGCACGCCACGCGTGGGAAGACACGCCCACGCGGGGTGGGAAGCGCCGTCGGGCAGGTCGTGGCGCTCATCCCTTGACCGCCCCCTGCGTCAGGCCCGAGACGATCTGGCGCTGGAACAGCACCACGAGGATCACGACGGGGATCGTCACGACCACGGCCGCGGCGGAGATCGCGCCCGTCGGCTCCTCGAAGTACGACGCTCCCGTGAAGAACGCCAGGGCGGCCGGCACGGGCCGTGCCGCGCTCGTGGACGTGAGCGAGATGCCGTACACGAAGTCGTTCCACGCGATGAAGAACGCGATGAGCGCCGTCGTGAAGACGCCGGGTGCGGCGAGCGGCACGATGACCTTGCGGAACGCCTGCCACGGCGTGGCACCGTCGACCTGCGCGGCCTGCTCGAGCTCCCACGGGATCTGGCGGAAGAACGCCGCGAGGGTCCAGATGGAGATCGGGAGCGTGAGCGACAGGTACGGGATGATCAGGCCGAGCCACGTGTCGTAGAGCCCGATGTTGCGCCACAGGTTGAACAGCGGCGTGACGATCGAGACCACGGGGAAGATCGAGACGCCCAGGGCGGTCGTGAGGATCAGACGCTTGCCCGGGAAGTTCAGGCGTGCGATCGCGTACGCGGCGAGCGTCGCGAGGACGACCGCGATCACGGTCGCGATGAGCGAGATGCCGACCGAGTTGCGCAGCGCCGACAGGAACAGCTCCTGCGCCGAGCCGCCCGAGGACAGGATCTGCTCGTAGTTGTCGGTGCTCCACTGCGGCGGCAGGAACGTGCCGGAGTTGAGGTCGCTCGGTCCCTTGAAGCTCGTCATGAGGATCGAGACGACCGGGAACAGCGCCCCCACGAGGACGACGACCGTGATGACGGCCCACCACACGCGGGCCCGGGTGCTCAGGACGCTCCCCATCATCGCTCCCCTCTCGCGCCGGCCAGATCCACCTTGAACAGCTTGATCGCGACGTAGCAGATCCCGATCACGCACAGGAACAGCAGCACCGAGATGGCCGAACCCATGCCGATCTGGAGCTGACCGATCGAGGTCCGGTAGGCCAGCAAGGACAGCACCTCCGTGTTGTTCGCGCCGTTGGTCATGATGAAGACGTTGTCGAAGATGCGGAACGCGTCGAGCGCACGGAACAGGACGGCGACCATGATCGCGGCCTTCATGTTGGGCACGATCACGCGCGAGAAACGCTGCCAGGCGGTGGCGCCGTCGACCTTCGCGGCCTCCTCGAGCTCGCCCGGGACCTGGGCGAGGCCCGCGAGCAGCAGGAGCGAGATGAACGGGGTGGTCTTCCACACCTCGGACGCGATGATGACGAACAGGCTCGTGCCCTGGTGGGCGAACCAGTTGAGGTCCGGCCCGATCCCTGGCACCCAGTCGAACCAGCTGTTGACGTAGCCGGACGTGATGTCGAACGCGTAGAACCACGCGAAGGCCGAGACCACGGTGATGATGCCGTAGGGCACGAGGATCGCGGTGCGCAGGAGCCCGCGCAGGCGCTTGATCGCGCGGTGCATGACGAGCGCGAGCGCGAATCCCAGGACGAGCTCGACGACCACGGACACGACCATGATGAAGAACGTCACCGCGAAGTCTCGCCACCAGACGGGGTCGGTGAGGATCACGACGTAGTTGCCGAGGCCCACGAACGAGCGGTCGTCGGGGGCCGTGAGCTTGTAGTTGAACAGCGAGTCGTAGACGGCCTGGAGGATCGGGTAGAGCGTCACGGCCAGCATGACGACGAACGCGGGCCCGGCGAGGTACCAGCCGAGACGCGCCTCGGCCCGGGCCCGGTCGCTGCGCGCGGCCTTGGCCTTCTTGTCGGGGGTGAGGTCGGTCGCGGGGTCCGGCTCGGGCCGTGCGGGCTGGGCCGGGTGCGCGCCCCGGGTGTCGGTGCTCACAGCAGTCGCTCCCCTCGCAGGACGGCGGTGATGAACTCGGTCGACGTCACGGGCGTGCCGTCCTCGGTCACGCTCGCGGGCGGGTACCAGGTCTGCTGGAGCCCCGTGGAGACCTCGTTGTAGAACGGCGTCTGCGGACGGGGAGCGGCCTGCTCGAGCGACTGCCGGATCACGTCGTACATGGGGTAGGCCTCCTGCACGGCGGGGTCGTCGTAGGCCGCGGTGTTCGCCGCGGGGTTGCCGTCGGACACGAAGTACGCGGCCTGGTTCTCGGCGCTCACGATGCACTGCGCGGCCTCGTAGGACAGGTCGGTGTGCTCGCTGAACGCCCCGACGCCGAGGCTGATGCCGCCGTAGGGCGGGCGCGTGTCCTGCCCCTCGACCACCTGGGGGTACGTCGTCCAGCCGATGTCGTCGAGCAGCGCCTGGTCGAGCGACCCCGCGTCGACGCCGCTCAGGGTCGAGGACCAGACGAACGGCCAGTTGACCATGAACGATCCCTTGTCCCCCTGGAAGAGGGTCAGCGACGCGGCCTCGTCCTCGCTCGGCAGACCGGGCCCGCCGAGGCCCGAGCTCCCGATCTCGCCGATGATCCGTGCTGCGGCGCGGCCCGCGTCGGTCTCGAGGCCGAGCGTGAGCTCGTCGGCCGGCGCCTCGGGGTTCTCGAGGATCTGACCGCCCGCGGACTCGACGAGCGCGTTGATCCACACGGTCAGCGACTCGGCCTTGGCGCCCTGCACCGCGAGGTACTTGTCCTGGTCCTGCGCCGCGGTCATGATCTGGTCCCACGTCACGGGCTGCGTCAGGTCGAGACCCGCGGCCTGGGCGACGGACTTGCGGTACCAGAGGAGCTGGGTGTTGGCCCAGAACGGGATCGCGACCAGCTCGTCCTTCCATGTCGACCCGTCGATCGCGCCCTGCACGACGTCCTGGGTCGTCGCGGTCGCGACGTCGTCGGGCACGGGGGCGAGGAAGCCCGCCTCGGCGAGCTCGGGGATGAACGGCGGGTCGAGGCTCATGAGGTCGATCGACGAGTCCTTGGCCGCGAGGCGGCGCGCGAGCTGTTCGCGCTGGGCAGCGGCGTCTCGCGGCAGCAGGGAGGTCTCGATGCTGTACGCGCCGCCCGAGGCGTCGCTGCAGGACTTCGCGATCGTGGCCTGTCCCCCGTTGTCCGGGTTGATGTACCAGGTGAGCACGGGCGGGCCGGAGCCCTCCCCGGTGCTGCACGCGGCGAGCGGCACGATCGTCGCGACGGCCAGCGCCGCGGCGAGTGCCCGGGTGCTTCGGTGCACGGTCTCCCCTTCGTCCAACGGACGCATCGCTGTGCCCGTCCTCGGTTGGTTCCTCCTTCTAGGGGTACCCGCTCCGGGGACGTCTCGCCACGCGAGGGACATTTCCACCACGCCCGACGGCGCCGTTCGCCCGGGTGCGGGCGTCGCGGTGTCCAGGGGTCTGGTCAGATCGTGAACGCCGTGCACGGCACGGCCCGCGGTGAGCGAACATGGAGGTTGTGACGACGACGAGCAGCACCCCCGAGACCACCTCCATGACCCCCGCCGAGGCCTGGGCCCAGCTCCGCGACGGCAACGGTCGCTTCGTGCGCGACGAGATGGAGCATCCCTCGCAGGGTGCCGCGCGCCGCGCCGAGGTGAGCGTGGCCCAGCACCCCCACACCGTGATCTTCGGCTGCGCGGACTCGCGCGTCGCGGCCGAGATCATCTTCGACCAGGGGCTGGGCGACGTGTTCGTCGTCCGGACGGCGGGTCACGTCCTGGACACCACGGTGATCGGGTCGATCGAGTACGGGGTCAACATCCTCGGGACGCCGCTCGTGGTCGTGCTCGGCCACGACAGCTGCGGCGCGATCGCCGCGGCGGCCCACACGCTCGCGACGGGCGAGCAGGCCGACGGGTTCGTCCGCGCGGTCGTCGACCGGGTCATCCCCTCGATCGTCAACATCACGAGCAGCAAGGGCGGCGTGTCCGCCGTCGACCCCGACACGCTGCGCCGCGAGCACGTGCGCCACACCGTCGACATGCTGCACGGCTACTCCGCGGCGCTCGCCGACGCGGTCGCCGAGGGACGCCTGGCGATCGTCGGCGTCGAGTACACGCTCGCGGACGGCCGCGCGCGGCTCGTCGAGGTCGTGGGCGACGTCGACGACACCCCGGACGTGTGAGACCCGGGTCCCGCCTGCGGGCGGGACCCGCCCGGCGCACCTCGCGCGGGTCGTGCCCGGACCGGTTCGAGAACACCCGTCCCGGTGCGGCACCATTAGGCCCATGACTTCTGCCGAAGCTTCCGACTACCGCATCGAGCACGACACCATGGGTGAGGTCCGCGTCCCCGCGGCCGCCCTCTACCGCGCGCAGACGCAGCGCGCCGTGGAGAACTTCCCGCTGTCGGGCACTCCTCTCGAGCGCAGCCACATCGAGGCCCTCGCTCGTGTCAAGAAGGCCGCCGCGCGCGCCAACGCCGAGCTGGGGGTGCTCGACGAGGACGTCGCGGCCGCCATCGTGGCCGCCGCCGACGAGGTCGCCTCGGGCGTCCACGACGCCCACTTCCCGATCGACATCTTCCAGACGGGCTCCGGCACGTCGTCGAACATGAACACCAACGAGGTCCTCGCGACGCTCGCGACGCGCTCGCTGGGCCGCGAGGTCCACCCCAACGACCACGTCAACGCGTCGCAGTCGTCGAACGACGTCTTCCCGACGTCGGTGCACCTGGCGGCGACCGCAGGCGTCGTGCACGACCTGGTCCCCGCGCTGACGCACCTCGCGGAGGCTCTCGAGGCCAAGGCGGCCGAGTTCGCGACGGTCGTGAAGTCGGGCCGCACGCACCTCATGGACGCGACCCCGGTCACGCTCGGCCAGGAGTTCGGCGGGTACGCCGCGGCCGTGCGCTACGGGATCGAGCGCCTGCAGTCCGCGCTCCCCCGCGCGGCCGAGGTTCCCCTGGGCGGCACGGCCGTCGGCACGGGCATCAACACCCCGGCCGGCTTCCCGCAGCGCGTCATCGCGCTGCTCGTCGAGGACACGGGCCTGCCCCTGACCGAGGCGCGCGACCACTTCGAGGCGCAGAGCTCGCGCGACGGGCTCGTCGAGCTCTCGGGCGCGCTGCGCACCATCGCGGTCTCGATCACGAAGATCTGCAACGACCTGCGCTGGATGGGCTCGGGCCCCAACACGGGCCTGGGCGAGATCTTCATCCCCGACCTGCAGCCCGGTTCGTCGATCATGCCGGGCAAGGTCAACCCCGTCGTGCCCGAGGCCGTCCTCATGATCGCCGCGCGTGTGATCGGCAACGACGCGACCGTGGCCTGGGCCGGTGCGAGCGGCTCGTTCGAGCTCAACGTGCAGATCCCCGTCATCGCGCTCGGTGTGCTCGAGTCGATCCGCCTGCTCTCGAACGCGTCGGTCGTCCTCGCGGACAAGACGGTCGTGGGCATCACGGCCAACGTCGAGCGTGCGCGCGCCCTCGCGGAGTCCTCGCCCTCGATCGTCACACCGCTCAACCGCGTGATCGGCTACGAGGCGGCGGCCAAGGTCGCCAAGCACTCGGTCAAGCAGGGCCTCACGGTCCGCGAGGCCGTGATCGACCTGGGCTTCGTCGAGCGCGGCGAGGTCACCGAGGAGCAGCTCGACACGGCGCTCGACGTCCTGTCGATGACGCGCCCGCCTCAGGCGTGACCGCTCGCTGAGGCTCCTGCCCGGGAGGGCGGGTCTCGGCACGAACCGATGAACGGTGTGGGCCGGGTGCTGTCACCCGGCCCACGCCGTTCGTCGTCCGGTCCGTCGTGCCGCGGTGGGGCGTGACCAGGGTCCCGCGGTCGGTCGTGACCGGAGGGATGTCCTGGGTCGGCACGACCTGGGACGACGTCAGTACTCGACCGGGTCCACGCGTCGCAGCACGATCGCGAGCAGCTCGCCGAGCCGTTCCCGCTGGTCGTCGGTGAGCCCGTCGAGCGCGGCACGTTCGCGGTCGAGCTGGGCTGGGAAGAGCTCGTCGACGAGCCGTTCCCCCTCCTCGGTGAGCGAGAGCAGCACCCCGCGACGGTCGCGCTCGACGACGGTCCGCTCGACCAGCCCCTCGCGCTGGAGGTGGTCGAGCCGCTTGGTGATCGAGGCGCCGGGCGCGCGCGTGATGGTCGTGACCTCGCGTGCTCGCAGGGGGCGCCCCGCGCGGCGGAGCGCGGCGAGGACCTCGAACTCGGGCCGGGTCAGCGAGCGTTGCGCGAGGGCCGCGTCGCTCGACTCGGCCAGCAGCGCCGCGATCCTGGTGATCCGGCCGATCGAGTCGATGGGCGAGAAGTCGACGTCGGGCAGCCGTTCGACCCATTGCGCCCGCAGGCGCTCCACGTAGTCCACGGGATCAGCCTAGAGCCTCGCTCTCGATAGTTCGCATGTGAAACATCTACGAACGAGGCGTACCCTGGACGGGATGCCACCCTCCTCCCCGCCCCTCGCTCCCCCGTCCGCACCCACCGCCCCGACAGCGCCCCGGCAAGCGCCCGTGCCCCTGCACGCACCGGCCGCCCGCCGCTCACCCGTCCGCGCCGCCGCGCGCGAGGTCCTCGACCCCGCGCACCTGCGCGCGGCCCTGCGGCTCACCTCGGTCGACGCAACGCTCGTCGCTGCCCTGCTGTGCGGGGCGAGCGTCGCGATCACGCTCGTGATCGCGGCGACGACCGGCCACCAGGACCTCGCGGGCTTCGCGGCGCTCGGGGCCCTGACCTCGCTGTACGGGCGCTTCGACCCGTACCGGCGCCGGGCGGCGCTGCTCGGGTCGGTCGGCGCGATCATGGTCGGCTCGATCCTGGTCACGACGGCGGTCACCGCAGCCGGCGCCCCGACCTGGGTCGCGCTCGCGGTCGTCGCGCTCCTGGCGGGTGGCATGACCGCGTGGTGCCAGCTCCTGCGCACGGGCGCTCCGGGCGCGACGATCGTCGTCTTCGCCGCAGGCGCCGGGCTCGCGGGGGCACCCACGTTCACCGACCTCGCACCCCGAGGGCTCGCCGGGCTCCTGGGCGTCGCGGTCGCCTGGGCCGTGTGCGTCGCGGGGTTCCTGTTCCGGCCGAGCGGTCCGGCGCGGCTCGCGGTGCGTCGCGCGACCCTCGCCGCCGAGGCAGCGGCCTTCGCACCCGACGACCGTGGCGCCGTCGGGCGGGCACGCGACGCCGTGGCCCTCGCACGGACCGTCCTCGCCGACGACGCGTCGCACCGCCGCACGCGCGCGACCGCCCTGCGCCTCGCCGACGAGCTCTCGGGGGCCGCCGGGACGCCTGCCGACCTGCCACCTCGCCTGACCCTGCGCGCGACCGCGCGCGAGTCCCTCGCGGGAGCGGGCTGGCGGCTGCGCTCGGTGCGGGTGTCCCTCGCGGCCGCCGCCGCGGCAGCGGCCGCGCACGTCGCGGGGTTCGGGCACCCGGCCTGGGCAGCGATGGGCGCCACGGCGACGCTCCAGGGCACGACGACGCAGCACGCCGTGGTCCGCGCGCTCCAGCGGGCGCTCGGCACCGTCGCGGGCGCCCTGATCGCGTGGCCGCTGCTCGACCTGCACCTCGGCTTCCGGGCGACCGCGACCCTCGTCGTCCTGCTGCAGGTCGTCACGGAGATCGTCGTCATGCGCCACTACGGCCTCGCGATGCTGACCATCACGCCCATGGCCCTGCTCATGACGTCGCTCGGCGGGTCGGGCGAGGGCATCGCGCTCGACCGGGCGCTCGACACGGCGGTGGGCGCGGTCGTCGGCGTGCTCGCCGTGGTGCTGGTCCACGCACGGTCTCGCTCCGCGCGGACCCTCGCCGCCACGGCTCGGACCTGACCGAGACTCCGGGCACGCGCGCCGATGCCAGTCCCTCGCACGCGGCGTCGTGACCCCCGGCCCGAGGAGACCGAGGGCCACGACGCCCCGCGGCGACGGCTCAGACCTCGATGCTCTCCAGCATCTCGGTCACGAGCGCCGCGACGGGCGAGCGCTCGGACCGCGTCAGGGTCACGTGCGCGAACAGCGGGTGCCCCTTGAGCGCCTCGATCACGGCCGCGACGCCGTCGTGCCGTCCGACGCGCAGGTTGTCGCGCTGCGCGACGTCGTGCGTGAGGACGACCCGGGAGGACTGCCCGATGCGCGAGAGCACCGTGAGCAGGACGTTGCGCTCGAGGGACTGGGCCTCGTCGACGATGACGAACGCGTCGTGGAGAGAGCGACCGCGGATGTGGGTCAGGGGCAGGACCTCCAGGACGTCGCGGTCCACGACCTCGTCCATGACCTCCTTGGACACGAGCGCCCCCAGGGTGTCGAAGACCGCCTGCGCCCACGGGTTCATCTTCTCGGCCTCGGACCCCGGCAGGTAGCCGAGCTCCTGCCCGCCCACGGCGTACAGGGGGCGGAAGACCATGATCTTGCGGTGCTGCCTCTTCTCCAGCACCGCCTCGAGGCCCGCGCAGAGCGCGAGCGCCGACTTGCCCGTCCCGGCACGGCCGCCGAGCGACACGATCCCGATCTCCTCGTCGAGCAGCAGGTCGATCGCGATGCGCTGCTCGGCCGAGCGCCCGTGCACGCCGAACACGTCCTGGTCCCCCCGGACGAGCTGCACGTGCTTGTCGGCCGTGACCCGGCCGAGCGCCGAGCCGCGCGGCGAGTGGATCACGAGCCCCGAGTGGACCAGGAGCGGCTCGGCGGCCGCGACCGTGGCGGCGTCGAGCGCCGAGAGCTCGACCGACTCGTGCTCCCACAGGTCGGCCATCTGCTCGTCGCTCATGTCGATCTCGCTCATGCCGGTCCAGCCCGAGTCGATCGCGAGCTCGGCCCGGTACTCCTCCGCGCGCAGCCCCACCGCGGAGGCCTTGACGCGCATCGGCAGGTCCTTGGACACCACCGTCACGTCGCAGCCCTCGCCCGCGAGGTTGGCCGCGACCGACAGGATGCGCGTGTCGTTGTCGCCCAGACGGAACCCGGCGGGGAGCACGCCCGAGTCCGTGTGGTTGAGCTCGACACGCAGCGTCCCACCGACGGCCCCCACGGGCAGCGGGGCGTCGAGGCGGCCGTGCTTGACCCGCAGGTCGTCGAGCATGCGCAGCGCGCTGCGGGCGAAGTACCCGAGCTCGGCGTGGTGGCGCTTGGCCTCGAGCTCGGTGATGACGACGACGGGGAGGACGACGTCGTGCTCCGCGAAGCGCAGCATGGCTCGCGGGTCGGACAGGAGCACGGACGTGTCGATGACGAAGGTGCGACGGCCCTCCGAGGCCGCGGGGGTGTCGGGGCTCGTCGTGTCGGGGGACGCGTCCCTGACGTCGGGTGCAGCTCCAGAAGCAGAAGCGGTTCGGACCACAGCAGGCTCCCTCCGGCGCACGGCGCCGTTCGTGCTGGTGGGGCGGGCGACCGGCCGACGGAGGGCCGGTGCCGGCCCTCCTGCGCGGAGCAAGAACTCCATCGGATGGCCTCCCGGAGGACGACGTGTGTCGTCCGTCACGTTCGAAACTACGCCCGTGTGGTTCTCCCGTGTCGAGGCAACACGCCGCGCGTCCGAGATGTCACCTGCCGTTCACACGAGGACGTCCCGCCCACCCCCTGGGAC
>NZ_JBHUAD010000026.1:0-28964 GCF_042789955.1 Oerskovia sp. NPDC056781 | reverse complement strand
GGCCACCGTGTGGGTGGCGACCTCGATCCCGTTCTCGGCGACCGCGCGCGGGACCCTGGGCTCAGGTGGCGGTGCGACACTGGGGCGATGACCGCGTCCCCCCTCTCTGCACCGGCGCCCGCCCGGTCCGGACCGGGCGACCCGCTCCCCCTCGCCCTGCGCTCCGAGCGCCCCCTCGACCTGCGCTCGACGCTCGCGAAGCTCGCGCGCGGCCCCCACGACCCCACGTTCCGCGTCGTGCCGGGCGGCCCGCACGCCGGGACGTGGCGCACGAGCCTCTTCCCGACCGGACCCGTGACCTACCGCCTGGTGCAGGCGGGGGCGCGTGACGTCGTCGGGCAGGCATGGGGGCCCGGGGCGGGCGAGCTCGCCGCGTCGCTCCCCTCGCTCCTCGGCGAGCCCGACGACGCAGCCTCCTTCGAGCCCCCGGCCCGCCTCGCGGATGCGCACCGCAGGCACCCCGGGCTGCGTGTCCCCTGCACCGGGCGGGTGCTTGAGGCCCTGGTGCCCGCGGTCCTGGAGCAGAAGGTGCAGACCGTGACGGCGCACCACGCGTGGCGCTGGCTGCTCGCGCGGTACGGAACGCCTGCACCGGGGCCCGCGCCCGAGGGAATGCGCGTGGTCCCCGACGCCCGGACGTGGGCCACGATCCCCACGTGGGACTGGCACCGCGCGGGCGTCGACCCGCGGCGGGCGCGGACCGTCGTCGAGTGCGCGCGCGTCGCCCGTCGGCTCGAGGAGTGCGCCGCGATGGCCCCGACCGCGGCGCAGGCGCGCTTGCAGCTCGTGCCGGGGGTCGGGGTGTGGACGGCCGCGGAGGTCGCGCAGCGGGCGCTCGGGGACGCGGACGCGGTGTCGGTCGGGGACTTCCACCTGGCCAAGGCCGTCGGATGGGCACTGACCGGCGAACGGACGGACGATGCCGGGATGCTGGCGCTGCTCGCGCCCTACGCGCCGCACCGGTACCGGGTCGTGCGGCTGCTCGAGGTGTCGGGCCGGGGACTCGCGCCGCGGCGGGGTCCGAGACTGTCGATCCAGGACCACCGGGGCAACTGAGCACGCGGTTCCGCGCGGTCGAGCAAGGGGTCGAGGTCGCTCAGGCCGTCAGAACGCCCTCAACCTCGTTCTCGACCCCGCAGTCCCGGCCGGGAGATGACAGCGTGTTGTGAACCATCCCACTGGCCCGCGGCACCGACCCCCGCGGTCGCTCCCAGGTCATGAGGTTAGCCTTACCTCTAGCACCACCACCCCCGTGCAGCACCGACCGAGGAGCATCATGTCCCGCACCGTCTCTCGACGGCTCCGACCCGCAGCGCTGGTCGCCGCGACCGTCGCCACCGCGTTCGCCCTGGGCGCCTGCTCCGGCGGGTCCACCGACGACGCCTCGTCGCCCGCGGGCGGCAGCGCCGCAGCCGAAGGCGCCTTCCCCGTGACGATCGACAGCGCGCTCGGCGAGGCCGTCATCGAGGAGAAGCCCGAGCGCGTCGTGACGTGGGGCTGGTCGACGCAGGACGCGGTCCTCGCGCTCGACGTCGTGCCGGTCGCGATGCCCGCCTACAAGTACGGCGGCAACGCCGACGGCGTGCTCCCCTGGGTCGCCGAGAAGCTCGACGAGATGGGAGCCGAGACGCCGACGCTGCTCTCGGGCGGCGACACGAGCGAGGTGCCGTTCGAGGAGGTCGTGGCCGCCAAGCCCGACGTCATCCTGGCCCCCTACTCGGGCATCACGCAGGAGGAGTTCGACAAGCTCTCCAAGATCGCCCCGGTCGTCGCGTACCCCGACGAGCCGTGGTCCCTGTCGTGGCAGGACCAGCTCGACATCGTCGGCAAGGCGCTGGGGCTCGAGGACGAGGCCGACGCCCTGCTCGAGGAGACGAACGCCGGCATCGCCGCGCAGTCGGACGCCTACCCGGTCATCAAGGACAAGTCCTTCTTCTACGCGGCCGCCAACACGGCCGACCAGCTCAACGTCTACCGCGCCGGGGACCCGCGCGTGCAGGTCGTCGAGGACCTCGGCATGACGCTCTCGCCGAGCGTCGCAGAGCTCGACGCCGACCCGTCGTCCGGGACCTTCTGGTACCCGCTGAGCTACGAGAACGTCTCCAAGATCGAGACCGACGTCCTCGTCATGTACTTCGCGACGCAGGCCGACGTCGACACGTTCGTGGCCGACCCGGTCATCGCCGCGATGCCCACGATCGCCGAGGGCCGCTTCGCCCCGATCGTGGGCGAGTCGTTCGTCATGGCGTCGAGCGCCCCCACGGCCCTGTCGATCCCGTGGATGCTCGACCAGTACGTGCCGCAGCTCGCAGCCGCCGCCGAGAAGGTGTCGTAGTCTCACACCACTCATGAGCACGACCCACAGCACCGACGCCGGCACGGGCCGGGCGACCTCTCGTCGCCCGGCCCGTGCTCGGCGTCTCGCTGCGGGGCTCGTGGTCCTGGTCGTTGCTCTGGCCGCGGTGTGCGCGCTGAGCCTCGCGGTCGGGGCCAACGCCCTGCCGCTGAGCGTCGTCGTGGACGCCCTCACGAGCTACGACCCGACCAACCCCGACCACCTCGTGGTGATCGAGAAGCGCGTGCCCCGCACGCTCGTGGGTCTGGTCGCGGGGGCCGCGCTCGGCGCCGCGGGCACCCTCATGCAGGGCCTGACGCGCAACCCACTCGCCGACCCGGGTCTGCTCGGCATCAGCGCGGGCGCGTCGCTCTTCGTGGTCGGCGCGATCTCGTTCCTCGGGGTCTCGCAGGTCGGCGGCTACGTGTGGTTCGCGTTCATCGGAGCCGCTGTCGCTGCCGCGATCGTCTACGGGGTCGCGAGCGTGGGGCGCGAGGGCGCGACCCCGGTCAAGCTCGCCCTCGCCGGTGCGGCCGTCACGGCGGCCCTGACGTCGGTCGTCACGGCGGTCCTCCTGGTCGACCGCGCCACGCTCGACCTCATGCGCTTCTGGCAGGTCGGTTCGCTCGCGGCGCGCGGCTCGACGGTCGTGTGGCAGGTGCTGCCGTTCGTCACCGTGGGCCTGGTCCTGGCGCTCGCGCTCGCGCGCTCGCTCAACGGCCTGGCCCTGGGCGACGACGTCGCACGCGGACTCGGGCAGGACGTGACCCGCACGCGCGTCGTCGCGGGCATCGCGATCGTGCTGCTGTGCGGGGCCGCGACCGCGGCGGTCGGACCCGTGGCCTTCGTGGGGCTCGTCGTCCCGCACGTGGCGCGCTACGTCGTCGGGCTGGACTACCGGTGGGTGCTGCCGTACGCCGCCGTCGCGGCGCCCGTGCTGCTCATCGGGTGCGACGTGATCGGCCGCGTGGTGGCACGCCCGGGCGAGCTCCAGGTGGGGGTGGTCACGGCCGTCGTGGGTGCGCCCCTGTTCATCGCGCTCGTGCGGCGCGGGAAGACGGTGTCGCTGTGAGCGGCCCGACCACCGTCCCGCACGGCCTGCCCGACGGCGTCGCTCCCCGGGGCGTCGACGTCGCCCAGTCCTCGCGTCACCGCGGGCGGGTGCGCGAGGTGCGCCTGGTCACGGGCCTGTCGGTCGCGCTCGTGGTGCTCGCCGCGGTCGGGATGACGCTCGGCGACGCGTCCGTGCCGTTGTCCGGCATCCTCGACACGGTCCTGGGCCGTGCGGACGTCCTCACGCAGTTCGTGATCGTCGAGCTGCGCCTCCCCCGTCTCCTGACGGCCCTGGTCGTGGGTGCCGCGCTGGGCCTGTCGGGGGCACTGTTCCAGTCGATCGTGCGCAACCCGCTCGCGAGCCCCGACATCATCGGGATCACGCAGAGCGCGAGCGCCGCGGGCGTCCTGGGCGTCGTGGTGCTGGGGATCAGCGGGCTCGCGCTCACGGGCCTGGTGCTCGCCGGGTCGCTCGTCGCGGCCGTCGCGATCTACCTGCTCGCGTGGCGCGGCGGCGTCGCGGGGTACCGGCTCGTCCTGATCGGCATCGGCGTCGCGGCCCTGTGCATGAGCGTGGTCTCGTGGGTCCTCACGACGAGCGACGTGCGCGACGCGCAGGCCGCGCTCGTGTGGATCACGGGCTCGCTCGCACGCTCCGACTGGTCGACGCTGAACCCGCTGCTGGCCTGCTTCGCGGTGCTCGTGCCGCTCACGGCCTACCTGGCGCCGCGGCTCCGCTCGCTCGAGCTGGGCGACGACGCCGCGGCCGCCCTCGGCATCCGTGTCGAGCGCTCCCGGCTCCTGCTGATCCTCGTCGCCGTGGGGCTCGCGGGATCGGCCGTCGCGGTCGTGGGCCCCGTCGCGTTCGTCGCGCTCGTCGCGGCCCCCATCGCCCGCCGCACGCTGGGCGACGGCCGGCTCGCGCTCGTGCCCGCAGCGCTCGTGGGTGCCCTGCTCGTGCTCGGCTCCGACCTCGTCGCACAGTTCGCGATCCCCGACGTGACGCTGCCCGTCGGCGTCGTCACGGGCATCGTCGGCGCCCCCTACCTGCTGTGGCTGCTCGTGCGCACCAACCGTTCCGGACGCGGAGGCTGAGAATGACCGACCACCCCGAGAACTCCGGGAACGCGCGCGAGGCGAGCGCCGCCGTCGGGCATCCTGCCGACGGGCGGACCGCGCGCGCCCGGGCCGCCGGCGCACGGACCGCCGGGACGCACACGCTCGCCGCCGACCACGTGTCGCTCGCGTACGACGAGCGCCGCGTCGTCCACGACCTGAGCCTGACGGTCGCGGCCGGGAAGATCACGTCGATCGTCGGCTCGAACGGCTGCGGCAAGTCGACGCTGCTGCGCGGCCTCGCTCGCCTGCTCAAGCCCGTGGGCGGCGCCGTCCTGCTCGACGGCGAGGACATCCGCTCGATGCCCACCAAGCAGGTCGCGACCACGCTCGGCCTGCTGCCGCAGAGCCCCGTGGCCCCCGACGGCATCACCGTCGCGGACCTCGTGGGCCGCGGCCGCTACCCCCACCAGGGCTGGTTCCGGCGCTGGACCGCGGACGACGACGAGGCCGTGGCCGACGCGCTCGCCTCGACCGGGACGCTCGACCTGGCCGAGCGGTCCGTGGACGAGCTGTCGGGCGGGCAGCGGCAGCGCGTGTGGATCGCGATGGCGCTCGCGCAGCGCACCGATCTGCTGCTGCTCGACGAGCCGACGACGTTCCTCGACATCGCGCACCAGATCGACGTGCTCGACCTGCTCGTGGACCTCAACGAGTCGCGCGGGACCACGGTCGTCATGGTGCTGCACGACCTCGACATGGCGTGCCGCTACTCCGACCGCCTCGTCGCGATGCGCGACGGCCGGGTCCACGCCGAAGGAGCGCCGGGCGACGTCGTGGACGCACAGATGGTGCGCGAGGTGTTCGGCCTGGACTCGCTCGTCGTGCCCGACCCGATCACGGGGACGCCGACGCTCGTACCGATGGGCCGCCACCACCGGGGCTGAGTCGCTCGCGCCGCCCAGCACGGGGTTGGGGCCGTTCCGAGCGCCAGACGGGCCTCAACCCCGTGCTCGAGCGCACGGGAGGGTCACTCGGGGAGAGCGCACACCCCGTCGACGCACACCGCGGCGTCGTCGCTGCCGACCATCGTGAACGGCGCGGCGGCCTCGGCGGCCGAGACCGTCACGAGCGTCGTACGGCGCGGGTTCGCGATCGAGTGGAAGAGGTTTTCCTGGGTGTCAGTCATGGGATCTCCTGATGTCACGTGCTGCGGTGCTCGTGGATGGTGGGATGGTCGGCCGTCTCGACGGGCGGACGCCTGCGGGGCCATCGGGACCAGCGACGCTGCGGGTTTCCGACAGTCTGGCTGATACTCGGTCGCATTCGCTACCGCTCCTGCTGTGATCTCGGTCGCATTCCACGTGGTAGGTGGAGGCGGCCCGGGACCGCGACGAGCCGGGGTGTCAGGCCACGGACTCCGCGGCGTCCGCGACGACCTGGTCGAGGACCTGCGTGAAGACCGCCGGGTCCTGTGCACCCGAGACCCCGTACTTGCCGTTGAACACGAAGAACGGGACACCGCTGATGCCGTAGGCGCGCGCCTGCGCGATGTCCTGCTCGACGTCGTCCGCGAACTCACCGCTCTCGAGGGCCGCGCGGACCTCGTCGGCGTCGAGGCCGACCTCGGTCGCGAGGGCGACGAGCTCGTCGATCCGGCCGACGTGGCGCCCCTGCTCGAAGTACGCCTTGAGGAGTCGCTCCTTCATCTCGACCTGCTTGCCGCGCGACTTCGCGAGGTGCAGCAGCTCGTGCGCCTTGAGGGTCTTGGTGTGCTGGAGCGCGTCGAAGTCGTACGCGAGCCCCTCGGCCGCGGCGACCGTCGTCATCTGCCCGAGCATCTGCTCGACCTGCCCCTTGGGCATGCCCTTGTGCTTGGCCAGGAAGTCGACCTCGGTCCCCTCGAAGTCGACGGGGGTGTCCGGTGCGAGCTCGAACGAGTGGTACTCGATCTCCACCTCGGGGGCGTCGTCGCGGCCCGCGAAGCCGGCCAGTGCCGTCTCGAAGCGGCGCTTGCCCACGTAGCACCAGGGGCACGCCACGTCGGACCAGATGTCGACCTTCACCTTTTCGCTCATGCCCGTTCTCAACCGCCGCGCCGCTCCCGCGATTCCCTGCGGGAGGTGTGATGCTGCCGACGCCTCTGCGGTTGCGGGCCGACCAGCCCTGTGACGAGGATTGGCGACGTGCCCAATACGGGGCATTCGGATGAATCAGGGGAGAACATGCGAAACAAGGTCATCGGAGCCCTCGTCTCCGCAGCAGTCGGCGTCACCGGTCTGGTCGGAGCTGCGGCTCCGGCGAGCGCGGCGCCCCACAGCGGCCAGGCCGCACCTCTCGGCGGGCAGGTCGCGCTCCTCAGCTCACAGGTCGTCGGTGGCTTCACGACGCTGACGAGCTGCAACGCGGGACGCGCCGAGTGGCGCAACCGCGGCTACATCGTCAGCTCCTGCACGTACGCGGGCGGCGAGTACCGCTTCACCGCCCGTCGCTGACCGACCACCTCGGCGACGTCGCCGAGAGGACCGCCACGGTCCCGTCCGCAGAGCACGACGGCGCGCCGCCCCGTGGGGGGTGCCGCGCCGTCGTCGGGGTGACTCAGTCCGCGTGCCGCGCCCGGTACAGGTCTTGCAGCACCATGATCTCGGCGCCGTGGTGGATGAGCTCGCGGTTCATGTGGAGCACGAGGTGCCCGAACGGCGCCTGGGCGTCGATCTCGGTCGCCTGGCCGAGCCCGACCGTGAACACCTCGTCCTCGGGCAGCGAGTCGACCCCGTCGCGCCACAGGTCGACCCACCGCGTGAGCCCTTCGATCGCAGGGTCCACCTCGCCCGAGAACGCGACGGCGTCCCGCCGGGCGACGCGGTCGCCGAACGTCCACTCCCACCGCTCGAAGAACGCCTCGGTGAGGTGCGCGACGAGCCACGCGATCGTCCGCGGCTGGGGCGAGTCCGATCCCTCGGGCCACTCCATGACCCACTCGCCGACCCCGAGCGTGCGGGGCGAGCGCTCCTCCCCACGCCGCACGACACGCAGCGCGTCGGGTCCGGGCTCCCACCCGAACTCGTCCTGGTCGAGGGTCACGAGCCGTCCGAGCACCTCGAGCCACGAGAACCCGAGCTGCCCGCGCACCATCGCGAGCGGCGTCGGGACGGTCAGCACGGACCAGTCGAAGACGGGGCTGCCGTAGGTCGCGTCGTCGCTCATGGGTGGCTCCTGGGGGTCGCTCCTGCCCGACGGCGTCGCTCGCCCGGGCGTCCTGCTCACCTTCGCGATCATCCCCCGGGGCCTGCGCGGTCGCCTCCCGGGGCGGCGACCGCGGGCACACCAGGCCGAGCGGCTTGGGGCGGCCGGCGTCGGCGGGGCCGAGCCTCAGCGGCGTGGGATGCCTGCGACGAGGCCGCCGTCGACCACGAGCTCGGCGCCGGTCGTGTACGACGAGGCGTCGCTCGCGAGGAACACGATGGTCTGCGCGATCTCCGTCGCACGGCCCGGGCGCCCCAGGGGGATGTCGAGGCGCTCGGGGTCGATGCGCGAGGTCATCCGGGTGCGCACGTAGCCAGGGTGCACCGAGTTGACCCGGATGCCGAACTCGCCGAGCTCGACCGCGAGCGACTTCGACAGCCCCCGCACGCCGAACTTCGCGGCCGTGTAGGCGTGCACCGCGGGGCTGCCCCGCAGGCCGTCGACCGACGAGATGTTGACGATCGAGCCACGGCCCTGCGCCTTCATGACGGGGACGACCGTGCGGCAGCCGAGGAACACGCCCGTGAGGTTCACGGCCAGGACCGCGTCCCACCTGGCCGTGGTGAACTTCTCGATCGGTGCCGCGTTGGCGATGCCCGCGTTGTTGACCAGCACGTCGACGGTGCCGAGGTCCGCGACGACGCCCTCGACCACCCGAACCCATGCGGTCTCGTCGCTCACGTCGAGGTGGACGAACCGGGCCCGGTCGCCGAGCTCGGCCGCGAGCGCCGCCCCCGGCTTGTCCGCGATGTCGGCGACCACGACGTCGGCTCCTGCGGCGTGCAGCGCGCAGACGGCCCCTGCGCCGATCCCGCGGGCGCCGCCCGTGACGAGCGCGACCCGCCCGTGGAGCGCCCCGGCACCGGTGCCCGTACCAGCCTGCTCAGCTTCCGCACCGCTCTCCGTACGTGCCATTGCTCCCCCTCGGTCGTGCCGAGCGGTCGCGTCGGCTCGTCGTCACAGTAGGGGAACCGCACGTCGTGCGACAGGGGACGGCCCGTCCTGCCCGGCCCCCGGCACCCCGGGTGAGGCCAGGGCCGGGCGGACGCTGCGCCGTCGGGCAGGAGATCACGCCGGGCCGGCAGGCTAGGTCAGCGACAGGAAGAGCTTCTCGAGCTTCTGCACGTCCGCCGGGCCGTTCTCCTCGTCCGTGAGGCACTGCTTGAGGCCCGAGGCGATGATCGCGAACCCGGCGCGGTCGAGCGCCTTGGACACCGCGGACAGCTGCGTCACGAGGTCGGCGCAGTCGCCGCCCTCGTCGACCATCCGCACGACCGCGGCAAGCTGCCCCTGGGCACGCTTGAGCCGGTTCGAGACCTTCTTCATCTCGTCCTTGTCGAGCTCCATGACTCTCCCTCTTATCGCACGCACGCGTCGCGCGTGCTGCTCGTGCGCTGCACCAGCCCGAACAGGACAACGGCCAGCGCGGGCGCCACCATCCCGACTTGGTGCGGCGCCTGGCCGACGAGGAACACGGCGGCGAGCACCGTGCCGCCCGAGACGACGGCGCACGGCGAGCACCCGAGGGTATCCCGCCAGGACTCGCCCCGGGCCGGGACGTAGCTCGCGAGCGTGAGGCCGCCGACGACGGCCACGGCCGCGAGCAGCCCCAGCCACAGGGGGGTGACGCCGTGGGCCCAGCCCCCGCCAGCCTCCACGAGCAGCGCGAGCAGCCCGGGGGCAAGGAGGGCGCCGACGACGAGCCGTCGCCTCCCCCACGCGGGGCGCCGCACCAGGACGGGCAGGGCGTCGGGCACGGCGCGCCGGGGCGCCGGGCTCATCGGCAGGTGCAGCGTTCGGAGGGCTCGAACTCGGCGAGGACCTCGTCGGCGTGCATGCCGCAGCCGGTCCAGGTGATCTTGCGGCAGGTTCCGCAGCGGGCGGGGCTGCACATGGTGGTTCTCCTCGTGGTGTCGGGTCGGGTGGGTCAGCGCTTGAACAGGCGCGAGAGGAAGGACCCCTGCGCAGGCGCCTTGGCCTCGGGCGCGTGGCCCTCGCAGCGGTCGGCGCGGGGCACGCCCCGCATGACATCGTCGACGTGCTGGCCGCAGCCGGCCCACGTCGTCTTGCCGCACTTCTTGCAGGTCACAGCTCTGCACATGGTGATCCTCCTGATCGGGTTGAGGATCAATATACCCCCAGGGGTATAGTGCTTCTCAACCCCCCAGGAGGAAAGCATGAAGATCGTCATCGTCGGAGGCGTCGCGGCAGGCATGTCCGCGGCGACCCGTCTTCGCCGTCTGTCGGAGGACGCCCGGATCGTCGTCCTCGAGGCGGGCGACCACGTCTCGTTCGCCAACTGCGGCCTGCCCTACTACGCAGGAGGAGTCATCGAGGACCGCGACGCGCTCCTCCTCCAGACCCCCGAGTCGCTCGCCGCCCGCTTCCGGATCGACGTCCGCGTCCGCCACCGCGTCACGGGCGTCGACGCCGACGCGCACACCGTCACGGTCCGCGACCTCGCCACGGGCGAGGAGACCGTCGAGACCTACGACCGGCTCGTGCTGAGCCCCGGGGCCCGCCCGATCGTCCCGCCCGTCCCCGGCATGGAACGCGCCCTCGTGCTGCGCGACGTGGCCGACGTCGACCGGATCGTCGCCGCGATCGACGGCACGGGGTCGGACGGCACGGGGTCGGACGGCGCGCTCGCCCCGACGACGCCCGGCTCCGTGCGGCCGCCGGACCGGACGCCCGCCCGGACGCCCGCCCGCTCGGCCGTCGTGATCGGCGGCGGGTTCGTCGGGGTCGAGGTCGCGGAGAACCTCGTCCACCGCGGCCTCGACGTCACGCTCGTCGAGCTCGCCGACCAGGTCCTCGCCCCGCTCGACCCCGAGATGGCGGTCCGCGTCCAGCAGGAGCTCGAGGCCCACGGCGTCCACGTGCGCACCTCGACGCAGGTCGGCGCGCTCGGCCCCGACACCGCCGAGCTGACCTCGGCCGACGGCTCGCCCCGCGGCACGGTCCCCGCGGACCTCGTGGTCGCCGCGATCGGCGTCCGCCCCGACGTCGAGCTCGCGGTTCTCGCCGGGGCGCAGGTCGGCCCCCGCGGCGGCATCCTCGTCGACCAGGACCTGCGCACCTCGGTCCCCGACGTCTACGCCGTGGGCGACGCCGCGACCAAGCGCGACGCCCTCGCCGCGACGGGCTCCGGCACCACGTCCGCAGGCGACGAGCCGACCACCCTCATCCCCCTCGCCAACCTCGCCAACCGGCACGGGCGCCACGTCGCCGACGTGATCCTCGGGCGCCGCAGCGGCCTGCGCCCCTCGATGGGGACGGCCGTCGTCGGGGTGTTCGGTCTCACGGCCGCGAGCGTCGGGCGCAACGAGAAGCGCCTGCGGGCCGAAGGTCGCCCCTACCGTGCGATCCACACCCACCCCGTCCAGCACGCGGGCTACTACCCCGGTGCGACCCAGATGGCCCTCAAGCTGCTCGTCGACCCGGAGACCGACCTGATCCTCGGCGCCCAGGGCGTCGGGCGCGACGGCGTCGACAAGCGCATCGACGTCATCGCGACCGCCATGGCGGGCGGACTCACGGCCTCCGACCTCGCCGACCTCGAGCTCGCGTACGCCCCGGCGTACGGATCGGCCAAGGACCCCGTCAACATGCTGGGCTACGTGGCCGACAACCTGCGCACGGGCGAGACCCGCAGCGTCCAGTGGCACGAGCTCGACGCGCTCGTCGCGCAGGGTGCGACCGTCGTCGACGTCCGCACGTCCGGCGAGCACGCGCGCGGGACGGTCGAGCTGGCGGGGGTCGCCGGTATGGCTGACGGCCGGGACGGCCCCGACGACGCTGGCTCGCTGCCCGCGCTCAACGTCCCGCTCGACGAGCTGCGCGAACGGGCCGCGGCCGAGATCCCGTCCGGGGCACCCGTCGTCGTGCACTGCCAGGTGGGGCAGCGCGGACACACCGCCGCGCGGCTGCTCACGCAGCTCGGCTACGACGTGCACAACCTCGACGGCGGCTACCTCACCTGGCGCGACGGGACGCTCGCCCGGCGCGCGGCCCGCGCCGACGAGCTCGCGCCGTCCGGCGGCCCCACGGCCTGACGGGACAGGGGCGGGCAGGGAGACCCGCCCGCCCCGTCGCGCCGACCGCCTCCGACGGGGCCCGCGCCGGGAAGGTACCGGTCCTGCCTACGATGGTCGGGTCCCTCACCGCGCCCGGACGACCGGCACGCGGCCCCGACCCCGGCAGGAGCCCCATGCCCGTCCGTCCCCGCACCGTCCTGCTGATCTCGGTCGGTGTCGCCGTCGTGCTGCTCGGGTCCCTCGTGGTCTTCCTGTCGATCGTGGGGATCGACGGCGTCGCCTGACGCATCGGGTTGCGGAACCCTCCGACGAGATGCGTGCGGACCACGGGGCGATGCGGGCGCTTGGGCCCAGCGGTCACCGATCAGGACGCGGTGACGCTCCCCGCACCGAAGACGCGGCGCCTGGTCTCGCCGAGCGCCGCCGCGAGCGCCCCGTCGACGACGCCGTCTCCCTGCGCGGTGGCCAGGAGCACCGAGGTCGGCGTGCCATGCTCGGCACGCAGCGCCGTGGCGACGCGCTCCCGCAAGGCCTCCCCACCGGCGGCGGCGACCTCGCCGCCGAGCACCACGGCGTCAGGGTCGAGCACCCCGACCGCCATGCTCAGCACGACCGCGAGGCGCCGGGCGAGGTCGTCGAGGAAGTCACCCGCGTCACCCGACGGGTCGAGGGACGCCGTGGCGAGCGCGCTCGCCGCGGCCTCACGGACCCGCGGGCTGCGCGCGACCGCGGACGCCCGGCCGTCGACCGAGGGGTCGATCCGCAGCGTGTCGAGGGGCGCGACGTCGAACGGTGCGAGGCGGTAGGCCTGCGCGAGACGCGCGACGGCGTCGAGCCGGACGAGGTCGGCGACCGTGCCCCGGCCCTCGGGCGCGCGACCACGCCGGGCCGGGTCGGGGACGGAGACGTGGTCGATCTCGCCCGCGCCGCCGTGGCGACCTCGCCGGATGCGCCGGTCGAGCAGGGTCGCGGCCCCCACCCCCTGGTCGGCCCACAGGACGAACAGGTCCCGGACGTCGGCCAGGTCCTCGCGCGCGAGCTCGGCGAGCGCCACGAGGTTGACGTCGTTCTCGACGGCGACCCTCACACCGAGCGTCTCGGCGAGCTGCGCCACGACGTCCTGGTCGTTCCAGACCGCGAGGTGCGGGGCGTACGCGAGGCGCCCGGTCGCCGGGTCGACCGACCCGGGAAAGCCGACGACGACCTGAAGGAGGTCGGCACGGGAGATCCCTGCCCGTGCGCAGGCCTCGTCCACGACGGCCCGGACGGCGTCCAGGTGCGCGCCTGGCGAGAGCGCACCGGACGGGTCCTCCTCGGCCGTCCAGGCGACCGCGCGTGCCGACCTGCCGAGCACCCTGTCGGTGAGGTCCGCGACCACGACCGAGACCTGGCCGACCGTCACGTCCACACCGGCCGCGTACCCGGAGGCGCCGCGCAACGTCCAGACGACGGCACGTGGTCCGGGCCGACCGTCGCGATGCCCCGAGCGCTCGACGAGGCCCGCGACCTCGAGCCGCGCGACGAGGGTCGCGGTCGCCGGCTTGGACAGCCCCAGGATCTCCTGAAGGCCGGCCGAGGTCATGGGGCCGTGACGGAACAGCGCCTCGAGCGCGGCCCCGTCGTTGAGGGCGCGCAGGACGGTCGCGTTACCGACCCTCTTGGTGCTCGTGCTCACGGCGTCGTTCTCCTCCTCCGGCCCCGGCGTCCGCGGTGCTCGGGCCCAAGCGTGCCCGAAACCCCGAGCGGCATCGAGACCGGACCGGCAGCGAGACCGGACCGGCACCGAGCACCGAGCACCGAGCACCGAGCACCGAGCACCGAGCACCGAGGTGATCGTCTGTAAACTTGACTGGCAGCACATGCCCCGTCGACCGCCGCACGAGGACTCCCCCGAGACGACGAGACCGGGAGCGCCCGGCGACCCCCCGGACCCGAGGAACAGCACCACCGTGAGAATCCGGCCCTACGCGCCCCACGACCTGGACGCGCTGTACGACATCTGCCTGCGTACGGGGGACAACGGCCGCGACGCGACCGCCCTCTGCACCGACCCGCGCCTGCTCGGCGAGGTCTACGCCGCCCCCTACGCAGCCCACGACCCGTCGCTCGTGACCGTTCTCGTCACCGACGACGACCGCGTCGTCGGCTACGTGATCGGCTGCCGCGACACACTGGCCTTCGAGGAGTGGCGCGAGCGCGAGTGGTGGCCTCCCCTGCGCGAGCGGTACCCGCTGCCGGACCCCGCCGACCCGTCGCCCGACGCGCGCCTCGTCCGCCAGATCCACGACCGCACCCCCGCGCCGCCGCGGCCCTGGCTCACCGAGCCCGCGACGCACCCCGCACACCTGCACATCGACCTGCTCCCCGAGGCGCAGGGCACCGGGTGGGGGCGACGCATGATCGAGCACCTCCAGGGCCGGCTCGTGGACCTCGGCGTCCCGGGCCTGCACCTCGGCGTCGGCAGCGAGAACCATGGTGCGATCGCGTTCTACTCGCGGCTGGGCCTCGAGCCCCTCTCTGCTCCCGACGACGACGGGCTCACCCTGGGGACGAGGCTCGGCAAGGACGCGGCCCGGCCTGAGGACAACCCGTCCGGCGCCCTGCGCGCCCGGTAGTCAGCGGGTCAGACGACCTCGTGCGCCCCGGTCCACGACGCGACCGTGCGGTCGTCCGAGGTCTGCAACGAGAACGAGGTGAGCGGCAGGTTTCCGCTCCGCTTGCGTGACCGGACGACGTCGAGCGCCGCCTCGTCGGTCTCGGCCTCGAACGGTTCGCCTCGCAGCGCAGCGGTCGCCGTCAGGATCGAGTAGGTGGTCATGACGGACGAGCCTAGGGCCAGAACGGGCTCCAGGACGACCCCCGACTCCGTCACACCGGCTCCCGAACGGCCCGTGCACCCGGCGCCGCAGGCCCCTCCGGCGGCGGCCGACCGTCCCACGGGCGCCCCGTCCGCGAGGCGCGACGGACGTCCTGCGGGTGCTCCGCCGTCGGGCCTGGGGGATGCTCGGAACAGCAGCCCGACCACGGAGGACACCATGCCCGAACCCCAGCTCGTGCTCCTGCGCCACGGCGAGACCGAGTGGAGCCGAACCGGTCAGCACACCGGCACGAGCGACATCCCGCTGACCACGCACGGCGAGGAACAGGCCCGCGCCGCCGGGTCGTTCCTCGCCGGGCGCTCGTTCGCCCTCGCGCTGCGCAGCCCCCTGCTGCGCGCCCGGCGGACCGCCGAGCTCGCGGGTCATCCCGACGCGGTCGCCGACCCGAACCTCGCCGAATGGGACTACGGCCCCGTCGAGGGCCGCACGGCCGACGACGTGAGCCGGGAGATCGGCCGCGACTGGCTGATCTTCCGCGACGGGGTGCACGTCGTGCCCCGCGCGGAGGGTGCCCCGGGCGAGCCGGGGACCCGGCACGGCGAGACGCTCGACGACGTCGCGGACCGGGCGCGCGCCGTCGTGCGACGGGTCGACCCCGTGCTGCGCGACGGCGGCGACGTGCTCCTCGTCGCGCACGGCCACCTGCTGCGCGTGCTCGCCGCGGTCTGGCTCGAGCTGGGTCCCGCGACCGCCGCCAGGTTCGAGCTGGGCACAGCGAGCGTCAGCCTGCTCGGCCACGGGCACGGCCTGCGCACCGTCGAGGGCTGGAACCTGCCGACGGCCTGACCGGGACACCGTGCCGCGCCCCCCGCCCGAGGTGGCACGATGCTCCCCATGAGCGTCAACAAGAACCTCGCCGAGGGCGAGACCGTCGTCATGGAGCTGCGGACCCACCCCAAGGCCCTGTTCCTTCCGGTCCTGGTCCTGGTCCTGATCGTCGCCGCGGCCACGGCGATCCTCTGGTTCTCCCCCGAGCACCCCGTGATCCTGTGGGGCACGCTCGGCGTGGCGGTCGTCGCGGCATTCGTGTGGGTCGTCGTGCCGCACCTGCGCTGGCTGACCACCCAGTACACCGTGACGACCAAGCGCCTGTCGACGCGCACGGGCATCCTCACGCGCACCGGCCGTGACATCCCGCTCTACCGCATCAACGACGTCACCTACGAGAAGGACCTGGTCGACCGCATGTTCGGCTGCGGCACGCTCATCATCTCGGACGCGACGGCCAAGCCCGGCATGACCCTGCCCGACGTCCCGCGGGTCGAGGAGGTCCAGGTCCGGCTCCACGAGCTGCTGTTCGCGGCCGACGACGGCTCGGACGACGGCGAGTGGCCCCCGAGGGAACCGCGGCGCGCCTGAGCCGTCCTGCCGTCGCTCAGCGGACTGCCCGTCCGGCCCGCTCGCGCACCTCGGCCGACAGCCGCACCTCGCCCGCCGCCTCGGCGTCGAGCAGGCGCTGCGACACCTCGACCGTCGTCCCCGCGACGCGCGCCCCGAACCAGTCGGCGATGCTCACGCCGTGCGACGGCCGGGACACGACCTCGACCGCGTCCCCGGCCCGCACCTCGCCCGGGGTCACGACCCGCAGGTACGCGCCCGTGCGGTTCGCGTCGGTGAACCGCTTGACCCACCGCTCCTCGCCCAGCCGCCGCGCGAACGTCGAGCACGGCGTCCGCGGCTGCGTGACCTCCAGGACCGCGGTCCCCACCTGCCAGCGC
Source organism: Oerskovia sp. NPDC056781 (assembly GCF_042789955.1). Classification (NCBI taxonomy): domain Bacteria; kingdom Bacillati; phylum Actinomycetota; class Actinomycetes; order Micrococcales; family Cellulomonadaceae; genus Oerskovia; species Oerskovia sp. NPDC056781. Next base: position 12,640 of record NZ_JBHUAD010000026.1, on the reverse strand, counting down.
TCGCCGATCAGCGCCCCGCTCGCCGCGACGCCGCGCGTGCGGAAGTTCTCCCCGAACAGCCCGGGCGTCACCTCGTAGCCGAGCTCGGCCGACCAGTGGTCGGCGTCCTCCTGCGAGTACGCGTACACGGCCTGCTCCTCGCCGCCGTGGTGCGCGCGGTCGGCCTGGACGTCGGCGTACAGACCCAGCGGGCGGACCTTGACCGGCCCCGCGACGGGTCGCTTGTCGATCGCGGTCACGCCGACCGCGCCCGCGTCGGGCAGCAGGACGTGCACGCGGCACACCGCGAGGAGCTCACCGGTCGCGCCGAGCGGCGCGCGGGGTCGGGCAGGTTCCGGGGTCGAGAAGGTCATCGGAGGATTCTCCCAGGTCGTGCCCCCGCTCCGGCCCGACGGCGTCGCACCGGCGGGTCCGTCCCGTCACCCTGGGCGGTGCGTCCGGTCGCCCTCGGCAGCGGGAGCGGTCCCCGCGGTCACGACCGACCTCGCGGGCCCAGAGCTCGCGTTCAGAGCTCGATCACTGCCTTGACGAATCCCTCCGGACGCTCCTCGAACAGCCGGAACGCGGCATCGAGGTCCTCGAAGGCAAGACGGTGCGTGACCAGCGGCTCAAAGGTGACCTGTCGGTCGGCCATCATGCGCATCCCCCGCCGCAGCGCCGTGCGCTGCCGTTCACGGTCCGGGCTGAAACCGTTGACGATCGTGACGCCGCGGTACCACAGCTCGACGTCCAGCTCACGCGGCCCGTCGTGGTGGTAGCCACCCACGCACAAGGTCCCGTGCCGACCGGTCAGGTCGCCCGCGAGCGCGAGCCCTGGTGCGGTTCCCGTGAACTCGACGACGACGTCGAACGTCGCGCGTGCTCCGTCCGGGACGTGGCGCGCGTCGTGCGTCGCGGCGGCGCCGAGCCTCCCTGCGAGCGCCCGCTTGGCCGGGTCGACGTCGACGCCCACGACCTCGTCGGCCCCCAGAGCGAGCGCCACCTGCAGCGCGCCGAGCCCCATGAAGCCGAGACCGACGACGGCGACCCGCGTCCCCGGGCCGACACCGCTGCGCCCCACGGCCTCGACGATGCACGCCAGCGGCTCGCCGAGCGCTGCCCAGGTGGGGACGTGCGAGGGGACCTGGACGAGGTCGTCCGTGCCCATGACGACCAGTTCGGCGAACGCCGGGTGGGCGAATCCGGTCACGCGCTCACCCACGGTCCAGCCGTGGACGTCCGGACCGAGCGCGACGACCTCGCCCGCGACCTCGTGGCCGAGCCGCAGCGGCCCGGGGCCGTCGTGCGACCCCCACGCACCACGTTCCGAGGCGCAGACCCCGAGGACCAGGCCCTCGACCAGCACCTCGCCGCGCCCCGGGACCGGCCGTTCGACGTCGACCAGGCGCGAGGTCCGCGGGCCGACCGTCTCGTGGACCCTCACGACGCGTTGGACCGGGTCGGGGCGAGCGCAGCGTGGCCCACGGCGACGCTCCTCCTCGCCAGGAAGACGGCTCCCTCGACGGGGTCCTCCTCGAGCAGGTGCAGGGTCGTGGACGGGGCCCGCTTCGCCAGCGCGTCGGCGAGAGCCGTCCGGAGGGCCTGCTGCTGGGTGACCACGCCTCCCGCCACGACGACGGTCGTCCCCGCAGCCCCGCGGTAGACCAGGTTCCCGACGAGCTCGGCGAGCGCACCGCCTCCGGCCGTCACGACGGCGCGTGACACCTGGGACCCGGCCTCGAGGGCCCGGAAGACGACCGGGGCGTGCCGGCCCCACGTCTCGACGCCACCGCGCCAGCTCATGACCGAGGCGAGCTCGACGAGGTTCTCGACCCCGAACGAGGCCAGGAGCCGAGGCTCCAGCGGGTCGCGCGTCGCGCCGACGTCCGCCCGGACGAGCAGCGCCCGCGCAGCCTCGCGGACCAGGGCCGACGCCGAACCGTCGTCACCGAGGACCCATCCCCACCCGCCCGCCGAGAGGTGGGCGCCCGTCTCGCGGTGACGCCCGACCGCTATCGACCCCGTTCCGACGACGAGGCCGATCCCCTCGTCGAGGCCTGCGGCGGGGACGAGCAGCTCCGCGTCGTTGACGACCGTGCACGGAAGGTCCAGCAGGTGGTGCAGCTCCTCGGCGAGGGTCGCGCTCTGCCGGGGCGTCTCGCACCCGTGCGCCCCTACGGTGAGGTGGACGACGTCCGCGAGGGTGAGCGAGGGGCGGCAGCGTCCCAGCGCGACGTGCACGCGCTCGGCGACCCAGCGGGCCGCGGCACCGAAGGGCTGGGCCGTCCACCCGGTGCTGGGCACGACGAGGTCGACCAGTCGCTCCTCGCCGCGCGCGACGCGCACGTGCGTCTTGGTCCCGCCGACGTCGACGCCGACGACGATGCTCATCGGTCGCGCTCCTCGCGCGCGACGTCGTCGACGAAGCCGCCGACGACGACCGCCGGGGCCCCCGCCCCGACGAGCGGAGGCGGCCCCGAGGTGCCCGTGGCGTCGGAGACCTTGGTGTCGTCGTGCTCGAAGACGAAGTCCTCGATGGCGACGCCACGGGCGTCCGCGAACGAGCCGGCGAGCCGCTGGAGCACGACCGTCTCGAGGACGACCCGGACGGGTTCGCCGACGTCGGGGAGGCGCACGACGCGCAGGTGCCCTCCGGGCTCGACCGCACGGGTCGTGACGAGCAGCGTGGGGTGGCCCGCGTCGGCGAGCGTGTGGGCGAGGCGGACCTCGCGCCCGTCGCCGATCACGACGTGCAGCGTGCCTCCGGCGGACTCCATCTCGCCGTGCAGGTAGTTGCGGGTGACCACCGCCGCGCTCGGGATCCGGCAGACCTCACGTAGGAGCAGGGCACCTGCCTCGGAGGCCGCACGGGAGGCGCCCGCCGCGACCACGTCGACCGAGGTGATCGCGACGGCGTCGTCGGCGAGGGCACGGAGCGGTCCGGCCTGGTCGGCCTCGAGGCTCTCGACAAGCCGGTCGATGCCGTCCCACTCGGCCGCCGCGACGAGCGGGTCGGTGCCGAGCGCAGCGCGGGCGAGGATCGTGAGGCCCACGAGGGTCCCCGTGTACCCGATGGTCGAGGCGTAGCTGTCGGGCTCCGAGCCGAGGTCCACGGCGAGGTCGCCGGCCGCGTCCGCGAGCGAGCTCCCGGCGACGTTGACGAGGGCCCACCGTACGGGGAACGTCCGCAGGGCCTCGATCGTCTCCGGGCTGCGGCCCGACTGCGAGACCGCGATCGCGACGGTGCCCGTGCGGTCGGTGGCCTGATCGGTCTCGCTCGCGATCTCGCGCACCGAGGGGCGCCCGCCGGCGTTCAGGAGCGCGACGGGCAGCGCCGCGGCCGCACAGCTCGCCCCCATCCCGAGGAACACCGGCACCGCGCTCGCCACGAGGGTCGAGATGTCTGGCCCGGTGCGGCTCGCGAGCTGTCCCGCGACGTGTGCCGCGACCCTCACGAGCGCGTGCGGCTGGCGTCGTTGCGCCTCGCGATAGTCGATGCGTTGAGCGGACATGTCGACCTCCCCGTCGTGGGGCTCCGACGACCCGCGCTGCGCGACCAGGTCGAGGAACCAGTGAGTACATTGCTAATACCAATATAGACCACATGGAATCACAGGGATACCAGGGGGTAGACAGGTTCTTCGCGCACGCGGACGACGCCGGTCGGTGGAGTGCGCGCCGCTGCGGCAGACCACGGATCGTCGTTGCCACCGGGCGGCACGGCGCACGCGTGGGACGACCGCCCCGGACGGATGCCGTCGCGAGGGGCCCGGCAGAGCGTCAGACCGGGCGGTGGCCGTTCGGCCGCGCGAACGTGGTGTGCAGGCGGTAGCGGTCACCGCGGTAGGTGATGGTCGTGATGAGCACCACGCGCCCTGCGGCGTCCTCGAGCACCTGGCGCATGACCAGGACGGGAGCCCCCTCGGTCAGGCCGAGGGGCTCGGCGTGCTCCGCGCTGCTCCCCCGCGCCTCGATCATCGAGTCCGCCTGGAGCGGGGTGGCCCCCCGTGCGGCGAGCTCGTCCAGCAGCGAGGCGTCGGAGAAGTCCACGCCGTCGATCCCCGGGGCGAAGGGCAGGGGCACACGGGAGTCGTCGATACCGATGGGCACACCGTCCAGCAGCCTGACCCGGACGAGGTGGAAGACCTCCGTCCCCGCGACGACCCCGAACTCCTCGGACTCGTCGAGCGACGCCGGACGGACCTCGGCCCGCAGGACGACCGAGGTGGGCTCGAGCCCCTTGCGGTGCGCCGTCTCCGTGAAGGACTCGAGGGTGTTGGGCCACTCGGGCTCCGTCTGGGGCTGGGCCACGTACCAGCCGCGCCCGTGCGACGAACGCAGCGCCCCCTCCTCGACGAGCTGCTGGAGCGCCTTGCGGAGCGTGACCCGGCTGACGCCGAGCTGGAGGCAGAGCTCGCGCTCCGCGGGGAGTCGACGACCGGGGGGCAGGTCACCGTCGGTGATCTGCGCCCGGATGATGTTGGCCGCCTGCACCCAGAGGGGATCCGGGTCGTCCGTCGCCGACACCGTCGACCGCATCATGTTCCAAGCCCCTCGTGTCTGGATCGTCAACCGTCGAACCTCTCCGTGAATATAGCCGCAAACCACCTGAACACCCCGCCGGGACCTGCCGGGGAGCGTCCGGCTCCCCGTCGTCCCGCCGCCTGGTCACTGCCCGCGCCGCACCCCGGCCAGCTCGTCGAACGCGCCGTCCAGCGCAGCGTCGACCGCACGGCGTGACGCCTCGGCGTCGAACCAGGCCACGGACTCCCGCATGCCGCGCGCCACGTCGTACCGCTCGCGGAAGCCCGGGACGAGCTGCTCGAGACGGGAACGGTCGTAGATCACGGTGTGCCGGAAGTCCTCCTGGAGCACGACCCCCATCCAGTCGACGACCTGCCCGACGTCCTCGCTCGACCGGTGGACCAGCGTCGGGCGCACCCCCGCCGCACGACCGACCGCCTCGTGGATCCCGTCCCAGGTGACGAGCTCGCTCGACGTGACGTGGACGGCCTCGCCCACGGCGTGCGGGTTGCCCAGGAGCGGGACGAACGCACGGGCGAAGTCGTCGGCGTGCATGACGTTCCACAGCGAGGTGCCGTCACCGTGGACGACGACGGGCCTCCCCTGGCGCATGCGCTCGACCGCGGTCCAGCCCGCGAGCAGCGGGAGAGTCGTGCGGTCGTAGACGTGCGAGGGACGCACCACCGTCACGGGGAACCCGTTCCGGTGCGCGACCTCCAGGTGCGCCTCGGCGGCGATCTTCCCGGCCGGGTACTCGAACCGGGGAGCGCTGCGTGCGGCGGACTCGCGGATCGGCAGGACCGCCGCCGGGTGCTCGTACACCGAGCACGTCGAGACGAAGACGTACTGGTCGGTCCGCCCCGAGAACACGTCGACGTCGGTCGCGACGTCGGCGGCGCTGTAGCCGATGAAGCTCGCCACGGAGTCGAAGCGCTCCTCGCCCAGCACCGCGCGGAGGGCATCGGCGTCCCGGGCGTCGGCCACGAGCGCCCGCACGCCCGCGGGCACCGGGCGGGCGGTCGACAGGCCGCGGTTGACGACGGTCACGTCGTGCCCGGCGGCGACGGCCTCGCGCACGCACGCCGAGCTGATGACGCCGGTTCCTCCGAGGAAGAGGAGTCGGAGAGGGACGGTCACAGGTCCTCCTTGCTGTGGGGGCGAGCGGCCGGCCCGGCGCCGGCGCGCCCGTGGGCCAGCCCGCGCCGGGTCAGGTGGTCGGCGGATCTCGCGAGCGCCTCGAACATGTCGCCCGCCGTCCGGTCCAGCTCGACGATGCACCAGTCGAGCGCCGAGCACGCCCGCACCGCGGCACCGACGTCGAGCGTCCCGTCGCCGAGGGCGACCATCTGGTCGGACATGCCGCGGGCGGGCCCGTCCTTCGCGTGGAGCAGGCGCACCCGGGGCCCCAGGCGCGCGGCGACCGCCGCGGGGTCGAGCCCCGCGACCGCGACCCAGTACATGTCGAGCTCGATCACGACCGAGGGGTCGAGCGCGGCGAGGAGAGCGTCGTACGCGAGCTCGCCGTCGTACGAGGCCGTGAACTCCGCGAAATGGTTGTGGTACGCGATGGCCATGCCTCGGCGAGCGGCCCGCCGTGCGCCGTCGTTCACGCGCTCGAGACCTCGCAGCATGGTGTCCCGTGTCGCGAGCTCTTCGGGCTCGAGGCTCCACACGAGCGTGTCGACCCCCAGCTCCTCGTACGTGTCGAGAGTTCGTTCGCCGTCGTCTCCGGCCGGGAACGGCGCGTGCGCGGAACAGATCTCCAGCCCGAACCCGTCGGTGAGCGAGCGGAACTGAGCGGGGCTGCGCCCGTACAGGGAGATGGGCTCGACCGCGGCGAACCCGATCTCGGCGACACGTCCGAGCACCCCCGGGAGGTCGCGACCCGCCAGCGTGTGGACGGACCACAGCTGGACCGCGAGAGGCGCGCTCATGCCCGGGCTCCGCCGTCGGGCCCGATGGAACGACCGTTCCCCAGGGGGAACCGCGTGGACCACGACGCGACGGCGTCGAGGTCGACGCCGCCCGCCCACAGGACCGCCTGCCTCACGACCTGGCGGAAGTGCGGGCTGCCCCACGCGCGCATGTCGTGGCCCAGGGCGACGTAGACCACGCGCCCCTGACCGTGATCACGCACGTAGACGACCGGCTGGGTGCCTCCGTCCGGGGTCGCCCGGTCGGCGAGGACCGTGACGTCCTCCCGGCACTCGATCACGTAGTACTCGTCCTCGATCACGAAGTCGGTCATGTGCGCGGTGACCGGGTGCTCGCCGTGCAGCCGGACCGTGTAGGTCCCTTCCGAGCCGTCGTCCCCGTGGGACACGTACCGCGAGCCGACGAGCTCGTGGGCGACCCGGTCGGCGTCGAGCCCTCCCTGCTCGAACCCGAAGAGGTTCGACGAGTGCAGGACCACGAGGCCCTTGCCCGCGGCCACCGCGGCCGAGAGCGCCGCCTGCTGCTCGGGCGCGAGGTGCGTGCTCGAGCGGTAGAGGACGTAGACGTCGGCCTCGGCCGTGACCGGCATCGGGTCGACGAAGCGGTCCACGCCCACCGCACGGTCGGCGACCACCCCGCCCTCCAGGACGACGTCCCGGAGGGCGGACGCGGCACCGAGCAGGTCGTGGTGGAGGTCGGTGCCGTCCACCACGACCAGCGCGCGCAGGGGCTGCGTCAACCTCACGCCGCGTCCTCGGCGTACTCGGCGGCGATCTTGTCGCCACCGTTCTTCTTCCACTTCGCCACGGCCGCCTCCAGGCTGCTCGCCGGCTGGCGGCCGAGGAAGACCGCGGTGATCGCGTCCGTCATGCCCTGCTCGAGCGACGACCCCTTGGAGTTGTGCACCGTGGAGTAGAGGTGCTGCGCGGGGTTGTCGGTGAGGTAGGGGATCACGGAGCTCTGCCACGCGTGGATCGCCGCGTCGACGCCCGGGGCACCCTGCGGGTCGCACAGGACCTGTGCCCCGCCGGCGATGTACGCGAACCCGAGGTCCTGCTCACGCTGCCCACGCTCGGTGAGGATCGGGACACCGTCCTGCAACGTGTAGTTCTCGCCCTCCTTGCCGTAGGCCTGGACGAAGGACTCCTTCGACCCGAACGGGGCGGCGAGCCAGTTCATGACGCGCAGGAAGCGGTCGATCTCGGCAGCGTCGTCGGTCTTCTTGAGCATCGTGATGGCGTACGCGCCGCCACCGGTCCAGTACGTCGGGTTGCCGCCGTCGGCACCGAACGACCCCATCATGCCGAAGGTCAGCTCGCGGTCCTCGGCGATGATGCCGAACGCCCGGTTGCCGTCGTAGGTCATGGCCAGCCGCGAGGACCGGAAGAGGGAGTCGCGCTGCGTCTTGTCCATCGTGGCCGTGTCGGGGTGGAAGTACCCGTCCTTGTACAGCGTGGCCATCTGCTCGATCGCCGGCACGAAGCCCGCGTGCTCGTAGTGCGACGTGAAGCTGCCGTCGGAGTTCTTCTGCCACTTGTTGGGCAGGCCGTTCATCTGGAGCATGAAGTCGGTGATCGGCGACGCGAGGGCGTAGACGCCGGCCTTGGCGTTCGTGACCGCCTTGAGCGTCTCGACCAGCTCCGCGTAGTCCTTCGGGTGCTCGCTGACCCCGGCCGCCTGGAACAGGTCCGTCTTCGTGTACATCTGCCCGCCGAACACGGGGTCCGACTTGGGCACGCCGTAGATGCGGCCGCCGAGCACGCCGTTGCGCCACGCGTACTCCTGGATCCCGGCGAGGTTGGGGTACTTGAGGACCGCGTCGCCCGACAGGTGGTCGGAGAGGTCGGTGAACTGCGTGCGCGCCAGCTCCGGCAGGCGGGACACGTTCATGCTGACGGGGACCGAGACCACGTCCGGAAGGTCGTCCCCGGCCACCATGGCGGGGAACTTCGTCGGGAAGTCCGCGAACGGCACCAGGACCGGCTTGATGTTCAGGTTCAGCTCCTCGTTGAGAGCCTGCCAGTACGCGTTCTCCTGGACGGGAGGGGCCGGCTGGCCGTAGGTCATCACCAGGAACTCGAAGTCGCTCCCGTCACCGACCGTCTCCGAGACCGTGCGCGGCCCGTCGAGCGGGAACGCGTCGTAGACGTCCATGACGCCCTTCGCGGTGCCGGCGAGCGTCGGGGTCGGCTTGAGGGGCTCCAGGTAGGTGGGCAGCGCCACGGCCGGGCCGCCCGCCGCACCTGCGGCAGATCCCGACCCGCCCCCGGCCGCGCACGCGGAGAGCAGCGAACCGCCGAAGGCCGCCGCCGCGAGCCCGTACAGCGAGCCCTTGAGGACCGTGCGGCGGGAGACCCCCGTCGTCTCGAGGCCGAATGAGGAACCACGGTGTTGCGTCATCGTCTCTATCTCCTTGATCTGGCTGCTCAGCCCTTGACGGCGCCGGTCAGCATGCCCTTGGACATGTGCTTGGTGAGGAACGGGTAGGCGCAGAGGATCGGCAGGGTCGCGATCACGACCAGGGCCATCTGGATCGCCTGCTGGGGCGGCATGACGGCCCCGGGGAGGTGCTGCGCGGTGCTGGTGACGTTGTTCTGGAGCACGAACGAGCGCATGAGGAGCTGGAGGGGCCACATGCTGGAGTCGTTCAGGTACAGCAGGGGACTGAAGTAGTTGTTCCAGTAGCCGACGGCGAGGAACAGCCCGACGACCGCGATGACGGCTCGCGACAGGGGCATGACGATCGACCACAGGACGCGCCACTCGCTCGCACCGTCGATCCTCGCCGCGTCGAAGAGCTCCCCGGGGATCCCCTGGATGAAGCCCCGCACGATGACCACGTTGAACGCGCTCACCGCGCCCGGGATGATCAGCGCCCAGTACGTGTTGAGCATCCCGAGGTTCTTGACCATGAGGTAGACGGGGATCATGCCCGGGCCGAACAGCAGCGTGATGAGCACGAACGCCAGCAGACCGCGCTGGAAGAGCGAGCCGCGTCGACTGAGCCCGTACGCGGCGAGCACGGTGCAGAACAGGCTGAAGGCCGTTCCCACGGCGGTGATGCCGATGCTGATGACGATCGAGCGTGTCACCTGGGTGCCGTCGAAGATCTGGCGGTAGGCGTCGAGCGAGAAGCTCGCCGGCCAGATCACGTAGCCGCCGTTCGCGTCGATGTCGGCCTGGGTCGCGAGGCTCGTGGAGACCACGACGAGGAACGGGAAGAGGACGAGCGCGCACAGGAGCGCGAGACCGAGCCCTCGCACGATCGACGTTCCGAGTCGTGGCTTGCCCTGCCACGCTGGGCGTTGGACGGTGCTCATCGCTGGTAGACCCCTTCTTCTCCGAGCTTGTGCGCGAGCTTGTTCGCGGCGAGGACGAGAGCGAGGCTGATGATCCCCTTGAGGAGTCCGGCGGCCGTGGCCGTCCCCCAGCTCCCGTCGACGACGCCGTTGTAGTAGACGTAGGTGTCGAGCACCTCGGCGGCCGCGGGTCCGACCGCGTCGCGCTGGAGCAGGATCTGCTCGAACCCGACCGTCAGCGAGTCGCCCAGGCGCAGGATGAGCATCAGGACGATGATCGGGCGCATCCCCGGGAGCGTGACGTGCCAGAAGCGCTTCCAGGGCCCCGCCCCGTCGAGTGCGGCGGCCTCGTAGAGGTGGCCGTCGATCGCCGCGATCGCCGCGAGGAAGATGATGGTCCCCCAGCCGGCGTCCTTCCAGATGCCCTGCACCGTCAGCAGGAGCTTGAAGGTGTCCGGGTTCGACATGATGTCGACCGGTGTCAGCCCGTGGGTGATGAGGAAGCGGTTGAGCACCCCCGCACCGCCGAAGATCTGCTGGAACAGCGCGACGATGATGACCCACGACAGGAAGTGCGGCAGGTAGATCACCGACTGGGTGAAGCGCTGGATCGTGGGCCGCACGACCGAGTTGAGGAAGACCGCCAGGACGATCGGCACCGGGAAGAACAGCACGAGCTGGAGCGCCGTGATCTGCAGCGTGTTCGACAGCGCGCTCCAGAACGCCGAGTCGGAGAAGAGCGTCGTGAAGTTGTCGAACCCGACCCACTCCGAGCCGGAGAAACCCAGGAAGGGCACGTAGTCCATGAACGCGATGACGTTGCCGAGGAGCGGGACGTACGTGAAGAGCAGCAGCACGAGAGCCGCCGGAGCCACCATGACGAGCAGCGGGTAGTCCCGGCGCAGCCGGGTGACGAAGGCGACGTGCCTGGCGGGTGGTCTTCCTCCGGTGGACGGCTCGTGGGGCCGTCTCGCCTCCGTCCGCGCAGGTGCTTGGTCAAGTGCCACGCTGACCCTCTCTCTCCTGTCGCCCTCCGGCCTGCTCCACTGCAAACCAGATAAGACCACTAGTTGCCAGGAACATACCACTGAGTCCAAGAGAGTGACAAGATCGTCGATCCGCGGGAAGGTTGTCCCATGTTGTCTTATACAAATCCGCGTTCGGCGACCGATGAGGGCCCTGCCGACGACGTGCCCCGGGGACCCTACGACATGCTCCTTCCCCGGCCGAAACATGCAGGTCAGCGGCCCGGACGGCTCGACCTGACGGCCGGGCTCGCCGTCCACGTCGAACAGCTCGCCGCGGACGACGGCCCCCCGGACGGCACGCTCGCCGCCGCGGAGCGTTCCGTGCTCCGGGCCGTCGCGCGCCTCGGGCTCCTCGCAGGACACCCGCGCGACGACGCGCACCCCGTGCCGCTCCAGGTCCGGGTGGGGCGGAGGGCGGACGACCCGACCGGCACCGCCCACACGCTCGACGTGACCCCGGAGGGCATCACGATCGAGGCGACCGACCTCGAGTCGGTCTCGCACGCCCTGACCACCCTCGCCCAGCTCCTGCCCCCCTCGGCCCTGCGCGCCGCGGGCCTGGGTGCCTCAGGAGCGTCCGACGAGGTCCTCGACGTCCCGTGCGGACGCGTGGAGGACTCTCCCCGGTACCCGTGGCGGGGAGGCATGCTCGACGTCGTGCGCCACTTCGCCCCGAAGCGCACCGTCCTGCGGTACATCGACCTGCTGGCAGCCCATCGCTTCAACCGGATGCACCTGCACCTCACCGACGACCAGGGGTGGCGGATCGCGAGCGAACGGTTCCCGCGCCTGGCCGAGGTCGGGAGCTGGCGCCCCTCGACCCGACTCGGTCCGGACGGCGAGCACGACCGCACACCCCACGGCGGCAGCTACTCGTTGGCCGACCTGCGAGAGATCGCGCGCTACGGCCGTGAGCGGGGCGTCGTGGTCGTGCCCGAGATCGACGTGCCCGGCCACACGTCGGCCCTGCGCGCCGCCTACCCGGAGCTGGGTCGGCCGGGGGTCGACCACACGGTCCAGGACACCGTCTGGGCCGGCGGCTCGTCCGTGAGCCCGACCCGCCCGGTCGTCGCGTTCCTCACCGAGGTGCTCGACGAGCTCTGCGACGCCATGGAGGTCCCGTACGTCCACCTCGGGGGCGACGAGTGCGACATGTCCTGGTGGGCCGAGGACCCCGCGATCACGGGCGAGATGGCGGAGCACGGATACTCCGAGCCCTCCCAGATGCATGCGCACCTGCTGCGTGCGCTCGCGTCCCACCTCGCTGCCCGCGGGGTGCGGGCGATCGTTTGGGACGAAGGGCTCGTGACGGGCGGGGTGCTCGAGGACACGATCGTCATGGCATGGCGCGGCGAGCGGGCGTCGTCGCGTGCTGCCCGGACTCACGACGTGGTGCGCTCGCCGCTGTTCCCGACCTACTTCAACTTCGACCAGTCGGACGACCCGCGCGAGCCCCGGTCGGAAGGAGGGGCCATCACGCTCGACGACGTCGCGGCCTTCGCCCCGGCCCCCGCCGACTGGACCGACACCCAGCGCAGCCACGTCCTGGGCGGGCAGTTCCAGGTCTGGACCGAGTGGGTCCCGGACGAGCGGCGGATCGACTACCTCGCGTTCCCCCGCGCGTGCGCCCTCGCGGAGGTGCTGTGGTCCGGAGGGATCGAGGACCGTCCGGGCTTCGACGCCCGGCTGCGGCACCACCTGACGCGGCTGGACGCGCTGGGCGTCGAGTACCGGCCGCTCGACGGCCCGCTTCCCTGGCAGCAGGGCGGCGAGGGAGTGTGGAAGCGGACGTCGACGGACACGATCGGCGCCACGCGCACCTGGGTCGAGTCGGTGGCCGACGCCCCCTGAGCCCCGTCGGGCGCGGGGCCGGGA
>NZ_JBHUAD010000025.1:0-29175 GCF_042789955.1 Oerskovia sp. NPDC056781 | reverse complement strand
CGCGCGGACGAGGCCGCGCGCGAGATCCTGCGCGCCCCCGAGCACACGCGCTGGCGCAACGAGCTGTTCGACGCCGTCACGGGGCCCGGTCTCCAGGCGGTCGTCGCGTTCGGGGCCCAGGCGCGCGACGCCCTGGCGCGCTGGGAGGGCGCCCCGAACGTCCCCGTCCACAAGGTCCCGCACCCCTCGAGCCGCGACCCCAAGGCGCTGCTCGAAGCGTGGCGCGACGCGGTCGGCGACCTGCGGGGTGTCGTGGCCCCGGACCCCGACGGCGACCCGACCGTCCCGACCTACGGCGCGACCTTCGAGGAGAGCGACTACGCACCGATCCCGCGCGGAGACCTGCCGTACGGGATGCCCGCGTTCTACGGGGACGACGCCTGGATCCGCGCGCTCGGCGAGAACGGAGCCGTCCAGCGGCCACGCAGCGACGCCCTCCACACGATCGAGTGGAGGGCGCCGGGAGGAGCGGTCTGACGCAGCGAACGGCCGACGGACGCGGCCGCTCCCCACTACCGGTGGTAGTGCGCGGTGGGGTGCCCGCCGACGTGGTGCACCGTGCAGGGGGTGTCGAAGATCATCGACAGGACGTCGTCCTGCATGATCTCGTCGACCGTCCCCGCCGCGGCGATCCGCCCGTCGCGCAGCGCGACGATGCGGTCCGAGTACGCGGCGGCGAAGTTGATGTCGTGGATGATGAGCACGATCGTCTTTCCGAGCTCGTCCGCGGCCCGCCGGAGCTGGCGCATCATGAGCACCGAGTGCTTCATGTCGAGGTTGTTGAGCGGCTCGTCGAGCAGGACGTAGTCCGTGTCCTGGGCGAGCACCATCGCGACGAACGCCCGCTGCTTCTGACCGCCCGAGAGCTCGTCGAGGAACCGGCCCTGGAAGTCCTCGAGGTTGAGGAACGCGACGGCCTCGTCGATCTTGACCTGGTCCTCGGGCCCCAGGCGCCCCTTCGAGTACGGGAAGCGCCCGAACCCGACCAGGTCCCGGACCGTGAGCCGGGCCGTGAAGTGGTTCTCCTGCCGCAGGATCGACAGCCGCTTCGCGAGGACGTCGGACTTCGTGGCGTGCACGTCGAGGCCCGCGACCGAGATCTCGCCCGACGACGGCTGGAGCAGGCGGCCGATGATCGTCAGGAGCGTCGACTTCCCGGCGCCGTTGGGCCCGACGAGCGACGTGATGCCGCCCTCGGCGATCGTGCCGGAGACGGGACCCAGGACGCGCTGGTCGAGGTAGTCCTTGGTGACGTTGGCGAACTCGATCACAGAGCGCCCCTTCGCAGGAGGAGGAACAGGAAGACGATGCCGCCGACGAACTCGATGATGACCGTCAGGAGGCCCGCGGCGTAGAACACGTGCTGCATGACGAACTGGCCGACCACGAGCGTCGCGAGCCCCAGCAGGAACGCCATGGGCAGCACGAACTGGTGCTTGTGGCTGCCCGTGACCCGGTAGGCGAGCGTCGCGACGACGAAGCCGAAGAACGTCATGGGTCCCACGAGCGCGGTGGACATCGAGATGAGCAGCGCGACGAGCATGAGCACGATCGTCAGCTCGCGCTTGTGGTCGATCCCGAGGTTCGTCGCGGTGTCACGTCCCAGCGTGAGCGCGTCGAGCCGGAAGCGCCGGCGCCACACCACGACCCCCACAGCGACGCACACGATCGCGGCGAACGGCAGGTAGTCGGCGTCGACGTTGCTCATCCGGCCGAACAGGCGCGTCGAGAGCAGGTCGTAGTCGGTCGGGGACAGCAGGCGCTGGAGGAACGTCGAGACGCTGCTGAACGCCATGCCGAACACGACGCCCACGAGCAGCAGCACGTACAGGTTGCCGAAGCGCCCCGAGAACAGCCACCGGTACAGCAGCGTCGCGAACGTGACCATGAGGAGCGTCTGCACGATCACCTTGGGCAGCCCCTCGGTGCGCGCCAGGACCTCGCCGCCGAACACGAAGACCATGAGCGTCTGCATGAGCGTGTAGAGCGAGTCGAAGCCCATGATCGACGGCGTCAGGATGCGGTTGTTCGTCACGGTGTGGAACAGGACGGTCGCCACGCCCTGCGTGAACGCGGCGATCACCATCGCGCCCAGCATCGTGGCCCGGCGCTCGACCACGAACTCGAACCCGCCCCGGATGAACAGCAGCAGGAAGCACACCGTGGCGACCACGACCACGGCCGAGACCAGGGCGAGGCGGACGCCCGGGGTGAGCGGGCGTCGTCGGGCGCGCTGCTTCTTCCCGCCCGACGACGACGCCGCGACCCGGTCGTCCTGGTCGGCGCGCGCGGCGGTCTCCGCGACCGCGGGCGAAGGGCTAGTACGTGACATGACGACGCTGCCTCAGGACGAGAGCGATGAAGCCCACGGCGCCCACGGTGCCGAGCACCACCGAGACCGGCAGCTCCAGAGGGGCGATGACGACGCGACCGATCAGGTCGCAGGCCAGGATGAGCGCGACCGAGACCAGCGCGACCCACGGGAGGTTCCTGCGCACGTCGTCGCCGCGGACCATCGAGACCATGTTCGGGACGATGAGCCCCAGGAACGGCAGGAAGCCGACGACGACGCTCGTGACGCCCGTCGCGACCGCGACCACGAGCGTCCCGAGGAGCACCACGCGCTCGTACCGCAGGCCCACGTTCGTCGCGAGGTCACGCCCCAGGCCCGCGACCGTGAGCCGGTCGGCCAGGAAGAACGTCGCGACCGTCGTGCCGGCCACGATCCAGAGCGGCTCGTAGCTGCCGCGCACGATGCTGCTGAAGCCGCCCGAGCGCCAGGCGTCCATCGACTGGAGCAGGTTGAACGTCGCCGCCAGGTACATCGTCACCGCGCTCACGACCGCGCCCAGCATGATGCCGATCAGCGGGACCACGATCGAGGACTGGAGCGAGACGCGGCGCACGATCGCCATGAACGCGAGCGTGCCCGCGAACGCGAACGCGGTCGCGACCGTCATGCGCAGCAGGGGCGACGCGCCCGGTACGAGGATGAGCATCACCAGGATGCCGAACCCGGCCCACTGGCTCGTGCCGATCGTGGTGGGCTCGACGAAGCGGTTCTGCGTCAGGACCTGCATGATGACGCCCGAGACGCTCATCGCGACGCCTGCGAACACGAGCGCGAGCGTGCGGGGGACGCGCGAGATGAGGAACATGTTCCACGCGTCCGCCGTGAAGAGGTTGGCGAACGTGATGTCGTACCCGCCGACCATGAGCGAGGCGACGAGCAGGGCGGCGACGCCGAGGACCGTCGCGGGCATCGCGAGGCGGCGGGCCAGGACGCGGCGGTGCGGCGGCACGGAGAGGCTCGTGGCGTCGGCGGCGGCGGCGGGGGCGCTGGGGGAGAGGTTCATGGGACGTGCCGCCCGGGGAGGCCGCGACAGGTCGCGACCGCCCCGGGCGGGGTGTCGATCGGTCAGGCCGCGAAGGCCGCGGTGATCTGGTCGTACGCCGTGGTGTAGGCGTGGATGCCCTCGGTGAGGTAGAAGGTCGGGGCGAGGTAGACGACCTGGTCGTTCTTGAGGAACGTGGTCTCGGCCCAGGCGGCCTGCGACTCGAAGATGTCCTTGGCCGGGGTGAACTCCTCGTCCGAGGTCGCCGCGTCGTAGTCGAAGACGATCGCCCAGTCGGGGTTGGCCTGCGCGACGGTCTCCGGGGCCAGGCCCTGGTCCGTGTGGTGCGAGCCGTCGTCGAGCGCGCCCGAGTCGACCGCGAAGACGTCCTTGAGGTTCAGCGGCTCGATGATGCGGCTGATGCGCCCGGCCGCGTTGTCGACCTTGCCGACCGACGTCGAGGCGAGGAACACGGTCTCTCCGGCGGTGCTGTCGGCGGCGGCCTTGGTCGACTTCTCGAGGTCGGCGACCAGCTTCTCGGCCTCCTCCTCCTTGTCGAAGATCTTGCCGAGCGTGAGCGTCTGCGCCTTGAGCGCCTCGACGTAGCCGCCCTCGGAGTCGTCGGACGGTGCGATGTCGATCGTCGTCGCGATCTTGCCGAGGTCCTCGGTGTAGTCGCCGAAGCGGTACCCGCCGATGATGAGGTCCGGGGCGGCCTCGCTCACGGCCTCGAGGTTCGGCTCGCGGTGGCTGCCCGCATCGAGGACCTCCGCGTCGTCGACCCAGGCCTCGAAGCCCTTCGAGGGAAGCAGCGGCTTGGGGGCGACGACGGGCTCGATGCCGAAGGCCAGGAGCGTCTCGAACGAGGTGCTGTCGAGGGCCGCGACGCGCACGGGCTCGACGGGCACCTCGACGTCGCCGTTGTTGGTCTCGACCGTGATCGTGGAGGCAGCGGGCGCCTCCTCGGCCTCGGGGGTGGAGGAGCAGCCGGTGAGCGCGAGCGCTGCGGCGATGCCGGCGCCCGTGAGGGCGGTCCACCTGCGGGGGCTGGTCGTGAGCTTCAAGGCGTGTCTCCTGAGGGTGTCGGTCGTCCGGCGCGGGATGTGCGCGCGGTCGACGACACGGCCGGAATGTCGCGTTCCGGCCGTGTCGTGTGTCAGGTTAGCCTAACCTGACTTCTTCTGGAAGTGGGACGCGAGTCCCAGGTGTTCCGCGAGGTGTCTCAGCCCTCGGGACCGTGCCGAGGGCCCCGCAGCCTCGGCTATCGTCATGAGCATGGATCCGATGAGCAGCTACGGGTGCGCCGCCCGCAGAGGACCCGACCCCGAGTAGGCGGGACACTCCTCCGCCGGGCGTGATCGCCCGCGTGTCGAGGATGCGTCCCGCACAGGTCGTCCGTCTCGCGCACCGGGCAGAGCCCGGTCCGACCTCTCGGGAACCCTCCATGTCCTCTCTTCGTCCGTCTCGTGCTGCCCTCCACCGTTCCGGCCCCCTCCTGGCGCTCGCGTGCGTCCTCGTCGGCTCGCTGAGCATCCAGCTCTCGGCCGTGCTGTCCTCGTCCCTGTTCACGACCGTCGGGGTGCTCGGCGTGAGCGGCCTGCGCATGGCGATCGCCGCCGTCGTGCTCCTCGCGCTCGCCCGGCCGTCCCTGCGCGGCCGACCCCCGCGCGCCTGGGCCGGGATCGTCCTGTACGGGGTCGCGATGGCGGCCATGAACGTCCTGTTCTACAACGCCGTCGCCCATCTGCCGCTGGGCTTCGCGGTCACGCTCGAGTTCCTCGGCCCGCTCGCCGTCGCGGCGTTCGGCGTGACCCGACGCCGCGAGCTCGCCCTCCCTGCCCTCGCGCTCCTCGGCGTGCTGCTGATCAGCGGGCCCGGCGGCGAGGCCGACCTCGTCGGGATCCTCTTCGGCCTCGGCGCGGCCGTGGCGTTCGGCGCCTACACCCTGCTGGCCGGCCGGGTCGGTCAGGACACCGGCGGTCTCGACGGCCTCGCGCTGTCCGTCGCCGTCGGGGCCGTCCTCCTGCTCCCGTTCTCGGCGACCGCCGCCCCCCGTGTCGACGGGACAGGCTGGGGACTGCTCGCGGCGTCCGGGGTCCTCGGGGTCGCGCTCGCGTTCAGCCTCGACTTCCTCGCGGTCCGGCTGAGCTCGACCCGGGTCGTCGGGACGCTGTTCGCGATGGACCCCGTGATGGGGGCCCTCGTCGGTGCGCTCGCCCTCGGGCAGTCGATCACGGCCCCCGCTGTCACGGGCATCCTGCTCGTCTCGGCCGCCGGGGCGGCCACCATCTGGGTCGCGGGGCGCGGCGAGCGACCGGGCGGGAGCGCCCGGGAGGTCGGGGTCTGAGGTCCCGGTCGAGCTACGGCTCCTCGCGCGGGACCAGCACCCGGACGCCCCGCAGGTCCAGGACCGTCACGGTCGTCTCGTCGAGGGTCCGCGTCGTCGCCTCGTCGAAGCCGTTCCCGACCGAGCGCACCAGGAGCGTCGCCGACCCCGACGTCAGGTGGCGCAACGCCTCGCGCTGCCACGGGGCGTTCCGGTCGCGCGGCACGGGGCGCCCCACGGAGTCCTTCGCCCCGACGTCGTACGCGTACCCCGACAGGTCCACGGGCAGCTCGCAGCCGCGCACCAGGTCCCGGCTCAGGACGTCGGTCAGCGCGAGCAGCGCGGGGGAGTCGGCGCGGACGCACCCGTCCTCCGGCAGGTGGGACCGCACCTCGGCGGCCGGGAACGGCACGACGCGCTGCGTCGCCGTCACCCCGGCACCGAGGGTGAAGCCCAGGCACACGAGCGCCGCGACCGGCTGCCGCCAACGTGCCGGCACGAGCGAGACCGCGGCCGCGACGACCAGCACGAGCGCCGGGACGACGAACGCCGCGTACTGCTGGTACGCCGACGGCGACGCCACGAGCACCACGGTCTGCACGGCGAGCAGCGCGACCCACAGGCGACCGCGCCGCCCGACCCAGGCCGCGACCGCTGCGACGACCACGACGCCCAGCACGGCCCAGACCAGGGCGAGCTGCGCCGTCGGGGTCCGGGCCCACTCCGCGTTCCCCGTGCCCGCGATCCACGTGAGCCGCTGGAGGACCCCCGTGTCCGTCTCGCGCGGTCGCCCGAGCTGGTCGAGCACGACCATGCGGAACATGCCCGAGCCTGCGGCCAGCGCGAACGGCGCCACCGCGACCGCGACCGCCACGAGCGCCCCCGTGCACGCCCGCGCCGCGGCCCGCCACCCCGCGGTCACGAGCAACCAGCCGACGACGACCGCGAGCGGCACGACGCCCCAGATCTTGACCGTCACGCCGAGCCCCAGGACTGCGCCGCCCGCCCACAGCCAGCCAGCACCGGAGCCCGTCGCGGTGCGCCGGCCCGCGTCGAGGCCGCGCAGCACCAGGACGACCCCGCCCAGCAGGCACAGCGACCCCAACGGCTCGAGCAGCGTGATGCGCTCGGCCCACGCCGCGGCGTACGACACGGCGTACAGGACACCGCCCACGACCATCGCGGTCGTGCCCCACCGCCGCGCGACCCGTGTCACCAGGACGGCGTTCGCGGCGCCGATCAGCAGGAAGCCCACGCGCGCGGCGACCAGGGCGTCGCTGTCGCTCGTCCACGCGGTGAGCGCCGCGAAGGGCGTCAGGGCGAGCATCGAGCCGGGTGGGTGCAGGAGCAGGAAGTCGCGGTACGGCAGGAGGCCGTGCACGAACGCCACGGCCGACGAGAAGTACACGCCGTCGTCGTACCCGTGATACCCGCGCAGGCCGACCGTCCCGCCCACGAGGTGCCACCGCACGAGGAACGCGAGCGCCCCGACCGCGGCGGCGACCGCCCAGCCCAGCACAGCGCCCGGCCGGTGGTCCGGGCGGAGGGTTCGGGGTGCGGGGCTCACTTCCTCGAGTCTGCCCGGCCTGGTGCGGGGCCGCGCGCGGAGGCCCGACGGCGGAGCGCGGCGTGCCCGGTCGACCAGCGGCTCCGAGGGGCGGACGGAGGCGCGGCCGGGTGCGGACCAGCTGTCGTCGCGGTGTCCGGTCGACGACGAATGCTCCGCACTCAGCGGGAGCGTGATGCCAGGGGGCAGCCCGTGCAGGCCGAGGGGAGGCGACGTGCGGGCTGCGCGTCGCCAGGTGTGCCCCGGGGGCCCGGGGTGCCGGGGGTGCCCGGGGTACCGGGGCAGCCGGAGCACGGCGCGCCGCCCGACCGCGGCGGCCTTGCGACCTGCACGAGCCCCAGCCGGACGAGCTGTGCGACGGTCGCCTCGACGAGCCCGGGGTCGAGGCCGAGCGCGACGGCGGCCTCGACCGTCGTGTCGCCCGCGTGGATCCTCGCCAGCACCGGCCGCACGAGGTCACGGTGCCTCGCGGGAGCGTGCGCCGTGGTGCTCACCAGACGAGCCGCAGGAGCTGGAACGTCGCGACCGACAGGACCCAGGCGACCGTGAGCTGGGCCGCGACCGCGCCCAGCGTCCAGCGCCAGCCGAACAGGCGCTTCTGCTCGGCGACCGTCGCGAGGCACGGCGTGTAGGCGAGCACGAAGACCATGAACGCGAGCGCCGCGGCCGACGCGTGCCCGCCCGAGGTCTCGTCGAGCGTGGTGCGCAGCTGCTCGCCGAGCACGCCGGGTGACGACCCGGTGGGCTCGTCCACGGCGTAGGCCTGCGCGAGCGCCCCGACGGCGACCTCCTTGGCGACGAACCCGGTGACCAGGGCGGACGTCGTGCGCCAGTCGCCGTAGCCGGCGGGGGCGAACACGGGGGCGACCTGGTCGGTCAGGCGGCCGTACGCCGAGTCGTGCACGGGGACCTCGCCGAACGTGTGGCCGGCGGTGACGGGGATCGCGAGCAGCAGCCACACGGCGACGAGGACCGCGACGATGATCGTGCCCGCGCCGCGCAGGAACGCGAGCACGCGACGGCCCGTGGTCGCCAGGAGCGGGCCGAGGCGCGGCACGTGGTACGCCGGGAGGACCAGCGCGAGGGGTTCCCGGTCGAGGTCGCGGAACAGCGTGCCGCGCAGCGCGAACGCCCCGCCGAGCACGAGCAGCACGCTCAGCACGTACATCGCGAGCACCACGAGGCCCGTGTGCCGGGGGAAGAACGTCTCGGCCAGCAGGACGTACACGGTCAGCCTCGCGGGGCACGACGCGTAGGGGACGAGCAGTCCCGTGAGCAGGCGCTGCCGGGCGTGCGGGAGCGTCTTGGTCGCCGCGAGGGCGGGCAGGTTGCACCCGAAGCCGACGATGAGCGGCATGATGACGCGGCCGTCGAGCCCGACCGAGCGCATGAGCCGGTCCGCGAGCACCGCGACCCGCGCGACGTAGCCCGAGTCCTCGAGCAGCCCGATCGCGAGGAACATCATGGCCATGAGCGGCGCGAACGCGACGACGACGCCGACACCCGCGACGACCCCGTCGATCAGCAGTCCCTCGAACCACCCGCCGCCCAGGCCCAGGCCGGCGAGCGCCCACGAGACGACGCCCGCGACGGGACCGGTGACGAGCGCCTCGGCGGCGCCCATGATCGGCGCCGCCGCCCACGTGGCGAGCTGGAACAGTGCCCACAGGGTCAGGACGAACACCGGGAGCCCGACCCACGGGTTGAGCAGCCACCGGTCGATCCGGTCGGCCCGGCTCCGGGTCGTGGAACGGTGGGCGTCGATCGCCTCGACCACGTCGTCGGCCCAGCCGAGCAGCGCGTCGATCCGGTCGAGGTCGGCGTCGGCCTCCGGGGCCATGGGCACCCCGGTACCCGCGAGGGAAGGGAGCCCGACGACGCCGCGTGCCTCGTGCGCGACCGCCCGGACCGCGTCGGCCAGCTCCTCGGTGCCGCGGCCCGTGCGGGGATCGACGTCGACGACGGGGACCCCGAGCCGCTCGGAGAGCTGCGCCGGGTCGACGGCGAGGCCGTCGACCGTGGCGACGTCGGTCATCGTCAGGGCGACCACGACACGGTCGGTCAGGGCGGCGACCTGCCCGAGGAGGAACAGCGCGCTGTGGAGCTCGGCGGCGTTGGCGACGAGCACGCAGACAGCGGTCTCGCCCGCCGTGCCCGCCGTGCCCGCCGTGCCCGCCGTGCCCGCCGTGCTGCGGGCGACCTCCGCCGCGGTCACGGCCTCGTCGGGGGAGACAGGGGTCAGCGAGTAGGTGCCCGGCAGGTCCACGATCGCGAGGGTCGGTGGGGCCACGAGGGTGGTCCCGGCGGTGCCCGGGGCGCCAGGTGCCCCGGCGCCGTCTCGGCCTCCGGTCCCGGGCCGCCAGGTCCCACGGGCGAGCTCGACCGTCGTCCCGGGAGCGTTGCGGGTGGTCTGGCGGGCGCCCGTGAGGCGGTTGAAGAGGGTCGACTTCCCGGAGTTGGGCGTCCCGACGAGCAGGATCCGCGCGGCGGGGAGCTCTGTCGCGTCGAGCGGTGCCCCCGGGCCGGTCCCGCGACGGCGACCTCGCGCGGGCGGGTGAGCGGCGCCGTCGGGCCCCTTGCCGTGTGCCGGTCCGCCCTCGCAGTGCGGACAGCTCACGACGCGATCTCGAGCCGGCGGACCGTCGCGGCGTCGAGCGCGATGCGGCGGCGGCCGACGAGGACGACGCGCCCGCCGAACGGGGTCCGCAGCGCCACGGTCATGCCCGCCCCCGGGCGAAGTCCCAGCTCGCGCAGGCGAACCCCGGCACCCGGCGAGGTGCGTGCGTCCTCGCGGACCGACGACAGGACGACGTGCGCCCCTGGGGGGACCTCAGCCAGGTTCATGCTCCCGACGCTAGACGTGAGGTGAGCCTCACCTCACGTGCTGGAGGTCCCGGGCGGCCCGGGCCGTAGGTCCCGTCAGAGGTTGAGGAGCGCGCCCGCACCGATGCCCGCGAGGATGCCGAGCGCCATGGTCGTGACCGTGAGGGCGACGGGGTGCGTGGGCGTGGTGTGCAGGCGCTGCCAGAGGCTCGGGGCAGGGGAGGCGGTCTGGGCGTGGTGGATCTCGCGGCGCGAGAGCCCGGCCGTGACGGGGGCGGGCTCGGTGGCGTGCTGGGTGCTCATGGTTCGTACCTCCGGGTTGTGCGTTCACCACGGTAGACACGGTTGCGGGGCCCACGTGACGCGAGATGCGAGTGAAGAGAGTCACGTGGCCCCCGGTGGCGGGGCGTACGGGGCTGGGGTATCCCAGGTGCTAGCGAGCCGCCGTGCTCCCGCGCACCACGAGGCTCGTCGCGAGGTCCATGCGCGTGTTCGTGACGTCGCCCTCGCGCGCCTTGAGGACGAGCCGCGCGGCCTCCTGGCCCATCTCCTGGAGCGGCTGGTGGACCGTGGTCAGCGCGGGGCTGGACCAGCGGGCCACGGGGACGTCGTCGTACCCGACGATCGAGAGGTCCTCGGGGACGCGCAGCCCGTGGCGGCGTGCGGCCTCGAGCACGCCGAGGGCCTGGAGGTCGGAGCCCGCGAAGATCGCGGTGGGGGGCTCGGGCAGGCTCAGGAGCTCTTCGGCGCGATCGGTGCCGCCCTGCGGGTGGAAGTCGCCGAACCGCACCAGGTCGGGGTCCGCCGCGATGCCCGCCGTGCCGAGCGCCGACCGGTAGCCGTCGAGGCGGGCGAGCGAGCACATCATGTCCTCGGGGCCCGTGATGACGCCGATGCGACGGTGGCCGAGCTCGATGAGGTGGCGCGTGGCCATGAGGCCGCCCTGCCAGTTCGCCGAGCCGACCGACGGGACGTCGGGCTCGGGGTCCCCGGCCGGGTCGATGACCGCGAACGGGATGGCCCGCGAGCGGAGCTGTTCCTTGACGGCCGCGGGCAGCGTCGAGAAGACGAGCACGACGCCGAGCGGTCGGCGGGCGAGGACGCCCTCGATCCACTCGGGCCCGGGGGCGTGCCGGGTGCCCGACTCGGTCAGCACGACGCTCGCCCCGTGCTCGCGCGCGACGTCCTCGACGCCGCGGATGAGCTCCATGGCCCAGATGCTCTCGAGCTCGTGGAACACGATCTCGATGAGGGGGGCCGAGGCGGTGGGGCTCTTGCGACGTCGGTAGCCGTGCTGGACGAGCAGCGCCTCGACCCGGTCGCGGGTCCCTGCGGACACGTCGGTGCGCCCGTTGAGCACCTTGGACACGGTCGAGAGGGACACCTGGGCCTCGGCCGCCACGGCGGCGAGGGTGACCCGGCCGGGAAGAACGTCGTCGGTCATGCGGGTCAGCGTAGCGCCTCGGGCGGAAAGTTTCGACGGGTGATCGTCGAGGTCTCGAGGGGCAGTTTCCAGGCTTCTCGCAGCAGGTAACAGTTCAGACTCAGTGTTGACCGGGAGGATCTCGCGCCTTAGAGTCCAGGACAACCGAGTACTTTCGGCGCAGACGCCGAAACTTTCGAAAGGGTTCGATGATGAACACAAGAACGCGGAAGTCGCTCACGGCCGCGGCCGTGGCGTCGGCGCTGGTCCTCCCGCTCGCAGCGTGCGCGAGCGGGGACTCCGGTGGGTCGAGCCGCCCCGAGAACGAGATCCACGTGATGGTCTACGGGGACGCGACCAACAAGGTCGAGCAGCAGATGGTCGACACGTTCAACAAGACCTCGGACGTCAAGGTCGTCCTCGACACCATCCCCGGCGCCGACTACCAGCAGAAGCTCCAGACGATCATCGACACCAACGCGGCGCCGGACGTCTTCTTCAACTGGGGCGGCGGCTCCATCGAGCCCTTCGTCGACGCCGACCTGCTGCTGCCCCTCGACGACTTCATCGCCGAGGACCCCCAGCTCAAGGACGCGTTCCTGCCCGCCGTGTTCAACTCGGCCGTGATCGACGGAAAGTCCTACGGCATCCCTATGCGTGGCACGCAGCCCGTCATGCTGTTCCACAACAAGCAGGTCCTCGCGGACGCGGGCATCGAGGCCCCCCAGACCTGGGACGAGCTCCTCGCCGCGGTCGAGACCCTCGAGGCCAAGGGCGTCACCCCGATCGCCCTCGGCGGCGCCGACCAGTGGCCGACCCTCATGTGGTACCAGTACGCGTTCGACCGCGTCGCCGGCCCCGAGCTCTTCGAGAAGGCCCTCGCGGGCGAGACCGACGTGTGGGACTCGGCCGAGAGCCACGAGGCGCTCGACAAGCTGTCCGAGCTCATCGACGCCGGCGCCTTCGGCACCAACTTCGACTCGGTGAAGTTCACCGACGGCGGCTCGCCCGCGCTCCTGCGCACGGGCAAGGCGGCGTTCGAGCTCATGGGTTCGTGGAACTACTCGACGCACTACGACGTGGACCCCGGGTGGACCGACGCCAACCTCGGCTACACGGCCTTCCCCGCGATCGACGGCGGCAAGGGCGACGCGGCCAACATCACGGGCAACACCAACAACTTCTACTCGGTCCTCGCCAAGACGCGCTACCCGGACGCCGTGCGCGACTTCCTCAAGCTCATGTACTCGGACGAGTTCGTCGAGGCGCAGCTCGCGATCGGCAACCTGCCGACCACGACCAACACCGAGCAGTTCCTGGACCAGGCCGCGAGCCCCGAGTACGCCGCCTTCCAGTTCGACCTCGTGAAGAACGCGCCGCACTTCCAGATGTCCTGGGACCAGGCCTTCCCCCCGGCCGCCGGCACCCCGCTCAAGATCGCGGTCCAGCAGTTCTTCAGCGGCCAGATCGACGCCGACGGCTTCATCGCTACGATGAAGTCCCTGCCGGCCTCGCGCTGACCCGGTCCCCCGGACGGAGATCGTCATGACGACCCGCGCACCCCAGGGGCGCACGCGCCCGGGCACCGCCGACCTCCAGGTCGGTCGCCCGGGCGTGGTCTGGGCCCTGCCCGCCGCCCTGTTCTTCGGGCTCTTCGCCCTCCTGCCCATGGTCCTCGTTCTCGTGCTGTCGTTCACGCAGTGGAGCGGCCTGGGCAGCCCCGAGTTCGTCGGGACCGAGAACTGGTCCCGTCTCCTCGACGACCCCGTGATGCTCAAGAGCATCGGGCTCTCGCTCGTGCTGACGGCGCTCGGCGTCGTGACCCAGACCCCGGTCGCGATGCTCCTGGGCGTGTGGGCCGCGGGCCACCAGTGGAACCGTGCGGTGCTCTCGGCGATCTTCTTCGTGCCGCTGCTGCTGTCCGCGGCCGCGGTGTCGGTCCTGTGGCGCGCGGTGCTCGACCCGAACTTCGGCGTCCCGGCCCAGATGGAGTGGCTGTTCGGCGACGGCAACCTGTTCGGCAACCAGTCGACCGCGATCGCGGTCCTGGTGTTCGTGAGCCTGTGGCAGTTCACGCCGCTGCACGCCCTGATCTACCAGGGCGCCGCGAAGGCCGTGCCGCCCATGCTCTACGAGGCGGCCGAGATCGACGGTGCCGGGCGCGCGCGCTCGTTCTTCGCGATCACCCTCCCGCAGCTGCGCAACACCATGATCACGTCGGTCATCCTCATGGTCGTCGGCGGCCTGACGACGTTCGACACGGTCCTCATCCTGACCAACGGCGGGCCCGGCACGGACACGACCATCACGGCCTTCTACATGTACCAGAAGGCGTTCCGCGGCTTCGACTTCGGGCTCGCGTCGGCGATCGCCGTGGTCCTGGTCGTCGCGGCGACCGCGATCTCCCTGGTCATGGTCCGCCTGTCCGGGTACGACAAGATGCGCAGCGAGCTGGAGGGCGTGTGATGAGCAACGACCTGAGCGTCACCCCCGCGGAGCAGGTCTCCGGCCCGACGACGTCGCCCTCCCCGGGCGGTGCGTCCCGCCCGGGCGGGACGCAGGACGGCGGCGCGCGGCGGCGTCGGGCAGGCGGCCGGGCGGGCAAGGGCAGCCGCAACCGGCCCAACTGGGGCGCGGGCGTCGCGGTCACGATCTGGCTGCTGATCGTCGCGATCCCCCTCTACGTGCTCGTCACCGCGTCGTTCCAGACGCAGGCCGGGTACGCCGAGGGCGGCCCCCTGTCCCTGCCGACCACGTTCACGCTCGACAACTTCACCAACGCGTTCGACCAGGGCTTCGGCCGCTACTTCCTCAACACGCTCGTCGTGACGGTCGCCGTGGTCGGGATCGTGGTGCTGCTCGTGCCGCCGCTGTCGTACGCGATCGTGCGCAACCGCTCGCGCGCCACCACGGGCATCTTCCGGATGTTCCTCCTGGGCCTCGCAGTCCCGGCGAGCGCCGTGATCGTCCCGATCTTCTACGTCATCTCGGTCGTGGGCCTGTACGACAACCTGATCGGCGTGATCCTGCCGACCGCGGCGTTCTGCCTGCCGATCTGCACGATCATCCTCAGCGGCTCCATGCGCGACATCACCAACGAGCTCTACGAGGCCATGGCCCTCGACGGCGCGTCGCCCAGGCGGGTGTTCATGCAGCTCGTGCTGCCGCTGTCCAAGGGCGGCGTCGCGACGATCGTCGTCTACTCGGCCCTGCAGGCGTGGAACGGGTTCCTGTTCCCCCTGATCCTCACGCAGTCCGAGTCGACCAAGGTCATCACGCTCGGCCTCTTCAACTTCCAGACGCAGTACGGCGTCAACATCCCCGGCCTCCTCGCTGCGGTCGTCATGTCGATGATCCCGATCCTGCTCGTGTACCTGTTCGCCCGTCGTGCCCTGGTCCAGGGCCTCATGGGCGTCGGCGGAAAGTAGCTCCACCATGACTCTTCAGACGAACCAGACAGAACTCCCCGCGTGGTCCGACCCGACGGTCGGCACCGCGACCCGCGTCAAGGCGCTCATGGCCGAGATGACGCTGCGCGAGAAGGTCGCCCAGCTCTTCGGGGTGTGGGTCGGCGCGTCGGCCGAGGGCGGCGAGGTCGCCCCGCACCAGCACGACATGGAGGACGGCGTCGACCTCGACGCGATCCTGCCCGACGGGCTGGGGCAGCTCACCCGCCCCTTCGGGACCAACCCGGTCGACCCGGCGCTGGGTGCGCTGTCGCTGCTGCGCACGCAGGAACGCGTGCGGTCGGCGAACCGCTTCGGCATCCCGGCCCTCGCGCACGAGGAGTGCCTCGCGGGATTCGCCGCGTGGGGTGCCACGGCCTACCCCGTGCCGCTGTCGTGGGGCGCGACGTTCGACCCCGGGCTCGTGCGCCGCATGGCGACGCGGATCGGGCAGGACATGCGCTCGGTGGGCGTGCACCAGGGCCTGGCCCCCGTGCTCGACGTCGTGCGCGACGCCCGCTGGGGCCGTGTCGAGGAGACCATCGGCGAGGACCCGTACCTCGTCGGGACCGTCGCCACGGCCTACGTCCAGGGACTGGAGTCCGCCGGGATCGTCGCGACGCTCAAGCACTTCGCGGGGTACTCGGCCTCGCGCGGCGGACGCAACCACGCGCCCGTCTCGATGGGGGCGCGCGAGCGTGCCGACGTCATCCTGCCGCCGTTCGAGATGGCCGTCCGCGAGGGCGGCGTGCGGTCGGTCATGCACGCGTACACCGACACCGACGGCATCCCCTCGGCCGCCGACCGCGACCTCCTCACCGGTCTGCTGCGCGACACGTGGGGCTTTGACGGCACCGTGGTCGCCGACTACTTCGGGATCGCGTTCCTCAAGATCATGCACGGCGTGGCCGGCGACTGGGCCGAGGCCGCCGCGGCGGCGCTCGCGGCCGGGGTCGACGTCGAGCTGCCGACCGTCAAGACGTTCGGCGAGCCGCTCGTCGCGGCCCTCGAGGCCGGGGACGTCGACGTCGCGCTCGTGGACCGTGCGCTCGAACGCGTGCTGCGCCAGAAGGTCGAGCTCGGCCTGCTCGACGCCGACTGGGACCCCGTCCCCGCGGTGCTGCGCGACGTGCCCGCGGACGTGCTCGCGGCCGGCTCGGGGCCCGGCGAGGACGCGGCGGCAGCCGCCCTGCGCGGGACCGTCGACCTCGACGGACCCGCGAACCGGGCGCTCGCCCGCGAGGTCGCCGAGCAGGCCGTCGTCCTGCTCGCGAACGACGGCGTGCTGCCGCTCGGCCCGGACGTGCGCCGCGTCGCGGTCGTGGGCCCCACGGCCGAGGACCCCATGGCCGTTCTCGGCTGCTACTCGTTCCCCGCGCACGTGGGCCTGGCCCACCCCGAGATCCCGCTCGGGCTCTCGCTGCCCACGCTCGCCGAGTCCCTGCGCGCCGAGCTGCCGGGCGTCACGCTCGACGTGCTGCCCGCGATCACGCTCGACGGCACGAGCGACCCGTCCTCGACCGGGGCCGTGAGCACGGCCGAGGTCGCGGCGGCCGACGCCGCGGGCATCGCCGCGGCGGTCGAGCTCGCCCGCGAGGCAGACGTCGTCGTGGTCGCCCTGGGCGACCGGGCCGGCCTGTTCGGTCGCGGCACGAGCGGTGAGGGCTGTGACGCCGAGTCGTTGCGCCTGCCCGGCGCCCAGCAGGACCTGCTCGACGCGCTGCTCGCCACGGGTCGCCCCGTGATCGTGACGATCCTCTCGGGTCGCCCGTACGCGCTGGGCGCGGCCGCGACCCCTGCGCCCGGCGAGCCCGGCGCCGCGGCGATCGTCCAGGCGTTCTTCGCGGGCGAGGAGGGGACCCCCGCGGTCGCGGGCGTCCTGTCGGGGCGCGTGGCGCCGTCGGGCAGGCTGCCCGTGAGCGTTCCCGGGACCGAGGGCGCCCAGCCGACCTCCTACCTGGCCGCGACGCTCGCGCAGGCGACCGACGTGTCGAACATCGACCCGACCGCGGCCTTCGCGTTCGGCCACGGGCTCACCTACACGACCTTCGACTGGTCGGACCTCGTGGTGAGCGCTGCGGAGGCCGCGACCGACGGGGCCTTCGAGGCGTCGTTCGTCGTGCGGAACACGGGCGGGCGCGACGGCGTCGAGGTCGTTCAGCTCTACGCGCACGACCCCGTCGCGTCGGTCGTGCGGCCCGTGCAGCGGCTCGTCGGGTACGTGCGCGTGCCGCTCGCCGCGGGCGCCTCGGCGCGCGTGAGCGCGACCGTGCCCGCCGACGTCCTGTCCTTCACGGGGCGCGACGGTCGCCGGATCGTCGAGCCCGGCGCGATCGAGCTCCGGTTCGGGGCGTCGAGCGCGGACGTGCGGCTCGTAGCCCCGGTGTCGCTCGTGGGCGACGCGCGCGTGGTCGACCACACGCGCGAGCTGCACGCGCCGCTCGTGGCGGGCTGACGTGGTACCGGACCCGAGGTCGGTCGGCAGGCCGACCCCCGTCTCCCTGCCGACCTCGGGTCCGGTGGCGGGGGCCATCCCCGCGGAGGCGACGTTCACGAACCCCGTCCTGCCCGGGACGCACCCCGACCCGAGCATCTGCCGGGTCCCCGGCTCGGACGGTGCGCCCGACGACTACTACCTCGTCACCTCGACCTTCGAGTACTTCCCGGGGCTGCCGGTCTTCCACAGCCACGACCTCGTGACGTGGACGCAGGTGGGCCACGCGATCCACCGCACCGACCAGGTGGACCTGTCGAGCGTGCCGTCGTCGGGCGGGCTGTACGCCGCGACGATCCGCCACCACGCCGGGACGTTCTTCGTCGTCACGACCCTCGTCCACACGCAGGGGCAGGGCGGGCACCTTCTCGTCACGGCGACCGACCCCGCCGGGCCGTGGTCCGACCCCGTGTGGCTCGAGGGGGACGGGATCGACCCGTCGCTCTTCGTCGACGACTCGACCGGGCGCGTGTGGCTCACCGCCACCCGCCTCGCCGACCCGGGGGAGTGGGAGGGCCAGACCGAGGTGTGGCTGCGCGAGCTCGACCTCGCGGCGGGCGCGCTCGTCGGCCCCGAGCACGTCCTGTGGCGCGGCGCGCTGCACGGCGCGGTCTGGGCCGAGGGCCCGCACCTGTACCGGGTCGGCAGCCACTACTACCTGCTCGCCTCCGAGGGCGGGACCGAGCACCGCCACGCGGTCTCGGTCGCGCGCGCCGACACCGTGACCGGCCCGTACACGGGCAACCCCGCGAACCCGGTCCTCACGCACCGCCACCTGGGCCGGGACTTCCCCGTGGTCGGGGTCGGGCACGCCGACCTCGTGAAGACGGCTGCCGACGAGTGGTGGATGGTCCTGCTCGGCAGCCGCCCCTACGGCGGCTACTACCCCAACCTCGGGCGGGAGACGTTCCTCGCACCTGTCGTCTGGGAGGACGGGTGGCCCGTGGTCGCGCCGGGCGTCGGCCACGTCGCGGGGACCTTCCCCCTGCCCGACGTCGGAGCGCGGCTTCCGCGGGCGGGCATACCTGCCGGGGTGGGCGCCGTCGTCGTGCACGAGACGTTCGACGGGCCCGGCGAGAGGCTCGACCTCGCGTGGAACCAGGTGCGGACCGGGGACAGGTTCTGGTCCCTGACCGAGCGGCCCTGGCACCTGCGGCTCCCGCTGCTGCCCGCGACGCTGTCCGACGTAGCGACCCCCGCGTTCCTGGGGCGTCGCCAGCAGCACACGGACATGGACCTGACCGTGCGCGTCGACGTCGACCCCGCCGGGCCCGACGAGTGGGCCGGGCTCGCGGTGCGCCAGTCCGAGGAGGCGTGGATCGCGGCGGTCGTGACGCGGGCGGAGTCTGTCGCTGTTCCTGGTGGGGCGGCGATCCGGCCGGTGGGCGCAGTGTCCGGCTCCGTGCCGGGCACCGTACCGAGCCCTGCGCCCGGCGGGCGCGAGGTGCTCGTGGTCGAGCGCTCCGGCGGCGAGGAGGTCGTCGTGGGGCGCGCCGCGCTCGGGCCGCTGGGTCTGGCCGAGGGACCCGTGGACGTGGTGCTGCACGCCGTCGGTCAGGAGTACGCGTTCGGGGTCCGGACGCTGCGTGGCTTTCACGCCGTCGCGACCGTGCACGGCGGGCGGCTCAGCTCGCCCGAGGCGGGCGGGTTCCTGGGCGTGTGGGTCGGTCCGTACGCGACGGGCCGCGGGACGACGACCGCGACGGTCGCGGACGTCGAGTGCGTGGAGTACCGGGGGCGCTGAGGGTCGCCGTCGCCTCAGGGGACCGGGGCGGGATCAGCCGTGCTGCGACGCGTCGGCCCCGGCCCTGGCCCCGGCGCTGCGGACCTCGATCTCGTGCCAGCGGAACCGGTCGACGACGGCGCTGACGGACGGGACCTTCACGAGCGCCGAGAACAGGGCGAAGCCGACCACCCCACCGGCGATGTTGAAGATCAGGTCGTTCACGTCCGCGATGTGCCCCCCACCCAGCAGGTGCGCCGTCACGTATTGGGTGACCTCGATCGTCAGGCTGAGGAGCGCTGCCGCCGCTACCACGTTCCTCCACGAGGCCCGGGCCAGGAGCAGCGGCACGAGGACGCCGACCGGGACGAAGACCAGGACGTTCATGACTGCGTCGGCGACCTCGTAGTCCGCGAACGGTACGAGGGCGAGATGGCTTCCCCAGGGGGCGCTGCTCACGGGCTTGTCGAGGAAGATCGGGAAGACGGTGTTCGCGACGATCCCTGCGACGTAGACGCAGAGCGCCAGGGCGACCGTCGCTCGCGGGACGGAGAACCGGCCGCTGCGGATCAGGGACCACGTCAACCCCGCGAGCACCGCCGCGGCCAGTGGGACGACGACCGGGAGGACCGGGACCTGCTGGAACACGGGTGACCTGCACCTTCTCCGAGACCTGAGCGGCGGCTGGTGCCGCGGCTCCATGCCACAGTGTCGGACGCGCGACGGGCTCGGCATCCGTCCGTGGTCGGATCCGAGGAGACAGCGAGTACGACCGTCGTCGTCACCCTGGCGCGCTCGCGCGGCGTCCGGATCAGGCGGACGGGGCGTCGGGCGGGGTGAGCAGGCGGCGTAGGCGGGCCTTCTTCTCGTTCTCGCGCACGATCCAGGCCACGTCCGGGTCCTCCACGCCGCGCAGCACGGCGAAGCGTGGAAGACCGGCGTCCGGGTCGCCCGCGACGGCGACGCTCCAGCAGTACCCGAGGGCCTGCCGCAGCGACCGGACGCCCGTGTCGCGCCGGGCGCCCGACGGGAGCGCGTGGATCGAGGCGGTCGCGGACGCGCAGGCGTCCAGGGCGGCCGTCGCGGTGGCACGGGTGCGCAGGAGGCGCGGCTCGCAGATCCCGGCGACCGCGGCACGGCGAACGAGCGGGTCCTGGTCGCCGA
Source organism: Oerskovia sp. NPDC056781 (assembly GCF_042789955.1). Taxonomy (NCBI): domain Bacteria; kingdom Bacillati; phylum Actinomycetota; class Actinomycetes; order Micrococcales; family Cellulomonadaceae; genus Oerskovia; species Oerskovia sp. NPDC056781. Next base: position 8,874 of record NZ_JBHUAD010000025.1, on the reverse strand, counting down.
CCCAGGAAGCCACGAGCGCGAGGAGGGTCGCGGGCTCGGCGTCCCCGATGCGCTGCAGCGCCATCGCGACGGCCTCGCGGACGCGCCACGACCCCTCGGCCGCACGGACGCGCAGCAGGTCGGTCGGTCCAGTCCGCGACCCGGTGGGGGCCTCGACGACGAGCCGGCCGAGGCCCACCGTCCCGCAGCACCGCAGGTACTCGTGGGGGGAGTCGGCCAGGGCGAGCACGAGGCCCGCCGGCGCGACGTCGGCGAACGCACCGATCAGCTCGAGGTTCGCCCGAGGCCCGGGCAGCCCTGAGCGGGCCGAGAGGTAGGCGCGCACGGCGGCCGGATCGCCGTCGAGCGCGCGCAAGGCGGCCCGGTGCTCTTCACGCACGCTCATGACCAGCACGCTAGGGCTCCGGCCCCTGCCTGGGTAGGGCCGTTCGGCCGATGTGCGACCGTCGAAAGACCTGTCTCGGCCCTGTCGCTCAGGCGCGTACCACCTCGTCGGAGGATTCTGGTTCGTGCGACGGCCACCGTCGTGCAGCCAAGATCGCGGCGCCGGCCAGGAGGACACCGATCGCGGCCCCGATCGAGTTGGTGAGCCAGTCGTTGGTGTCGCACGACCGTCCGAGGGCGGGGAGCAGCGCCTGCACGAGCTCGACCGCGGCGGAGCCTGCGACACCGCCGAGGAACGCGACGAGCGGGCGACGGCTCGCGATCGCCGCGAGCAGGACGGGCGGGACGAAGAGGATCACGTTGGCCATGAGCTCGACGCGGCCGAACGTCGGCAGGACCCACGCGACGGTGCACCGCTCGACGATCTCCCGGCTGGACGGGACGAGCGTGAGCAGCACGATCGGCACCAGCGAGATCCCGAACAGCGTCCAGGCGATCCGTGGGCGCCCGTACAGCGACCTTCCCGCGACCGGGCCGACGATCACGAGCAGCGCGAGGACCGCCGGGGAGAACCACGGGTACTGGACCAGGAGGGTAGAGATCACGGTGCGAGGACGCTCCAGCTGGAATCGGGCAACGGGCGCCCCACCGTAGCCGGTATCCGCAACCTGGACTCGCACGCACGCGTGGGCCGCGTGACACCCCGCCTCGTTGCGGCCTAGCCGACGAACGTTCTCCATGCGCCGCAGTCCTTGATCGGGCCGCCTGCCGAGACGTCCTGTCGGCATGCGCGCACGGAGACTGACTCGCCCCGTCCGATGCCACCGGGGAACCAGGTGACGCTCGAGCCCACACCGTCGCTCGCCCTGTAGTTCTTGGTGGTCCCGTCGAAGGTCACCTGTGCGACGGCGCTGGCGCCGTCCTTGCGGTTGTCGATGACCTTGACGTAGGCACTGTGATACCCCGGGTTGTTGGGGGCGAAGGTGGCCTTCGCGTAGCTGCCGGCACTGTAGACAGTGCCCGACGTACCCGCGGAGGCACCAGTGGCGGTCGCGAACAGCAGGGCGCCAGCCGTGATGATCGCTGCGACGATGCGTTGAGTCCTCAAGATTGCTCCTTCGTTGTCCTGCTCGGATCTGAGGTGGCCGTCAATCTTGCAGCGGCTTCGACGATCTTCGCCATCGACGAGACGAACGAGCAATGGGTACTGGTACCCATCCGGGCTGGCGTTCGAGGATCTCGTGCCCCCGACCGGGACGAGCGCTTCGAGGGCCCGGGCCAGCAGCACACCGAGCGCGCCCTCGCCACCGCCCCGCCGGTCCCAGAACATCACGGAGACGCGGGCCGGGCCTCACGGAGCAGGGCGAGATCCCGTCGGACGTAGCGCAGGTGCGCCCACTCCTCCTCCAGGATCACGCGCACGCAGTCCCCGACGCTGGGGTGCCAGTCTTCGCCGCCCCACGGGTCGTCGCGTTCCTCCGCGAGCAGGTCCGGGGTGGCCGTGGCCAGGAACTCGGTCACCTGCCCCTGCCGCTCGGCCCGCACGGCGAGGATCTCCTCGTACGAGGGCGGCTGCGCGCGGAAGATCGACATGTCGAAGCCCATCCGGTCGGCGCCGGTGAAGATCTGCCCGATCTCGTGGAACGGCTGCTGCATCCGCAGGATCCCGCCGCGGAGCCAGGCGTCGGTCGCCAGGACGAGGTGCCGCAGGGTCTGTGCCATCGACCACTCGTCCTCGACGTGGGCGTCCACCATGTCCGGTGGCGTGCCGTCGACCGTCTCCTGCCACGCGGCCTGCACGGCGACCCATCCGTCGCGCAGCCCCTCGACGGTCTGCGCCTTCTGGAGCTCGCGACCGGGGAACTGCCGGTTGAGCTCGGCGTCCACGTACGGCACGACGTCGATCCCGTTGACGACCAGGCTGCCGAAGAACAGGTCGTGGCTGTCGATGTCGAGCCCGTCCACGTCGACGCCGCGCATCGTCACACCGCTGACGTCGGAGAACCGCACGGTGGCGCCCTTGAAGCTGGCCCTGACGAAGGTCGCGCCCTCGAACTCCTTCGTCCCGGAATACGTCGTCATCGCTCCACCATGACGGACCTCGGGCAGTCCCGCCCGCTGACGACCAGGTCGGCCGACGACCAGGTCAGCCGACGACCAGCCGCAACCGGTTCTCCCCGACGCGCACCGTGATCTCCTGGCCCCAGGTCGCGACGAGCCGGTCCGACTCGACGCCGTCGCCGAAGACCACGAGCTGGTCCGACTCGACCGTGAGCCGGAGCTCACCATTCGCGTCGAGCAGCCCTTCGGTCAGGTCCGCCCCCGTCGCGGGCGACGGCCAGGCCTCGCGCACGAACCAGGCGAGCAGAGGGTCCGTGGGCCCGGGGAGGCGTCGCCCGCCGCGCTCGCGCGCGATCGACGCGCACCAGCCCGTCGCGCCGGCGCCCGTCGCGACGATCACGCCCGACGACGACTGCCGCTCCCTCCGGACGGACCCGCGCACCGGACCGCGACCACCCGCCGCACCCCGCTCGCCGCTGCCCCCGCGCTCCCCGTCAGTGCCGCTGCCCCCGCCCGGCCCGTCCGCGGCGATCCGGTACCGCGCCGACTGATGAGACGGGTGCCCCACGAAGACCTCGTTGAGCGCGGCCAGGTGCTGCCCGTCGTCGAGGTGGGCCACGACCGTGGTGAGGTCCTCGGTCCGCAGGCCGAGGCTGCCGAGCTGCGCGGCGCCGTCGGGCGGGGGAGCGGCGGAGCGGGGACCGCCGGGGGTGCCCGCAGCCTTCCCCGCGCGGGTCAGGAGGCGTTCGGCCGTGGTGACGTCGAGCCGGACGAGCGCGCCCGCGTTGGTCCCCGGCTCGGGGTCGACGCCCAGCACGGGCTGGTCCGTGAGGTACTTCGCGACGTTCGCGACGAGGCCGTCCTGCCCGACCACGACCACGACGTCCTCGGGGGCCACGAGGAACCGGCCGAGGTCGGCGCGCTCGACGTCGGCCCGCCGCCAGCCCTCGGGGATCGCGGCGACGACCCGGGCGCGGGCCTCGGTCACCGCGTCGTGCCGCTCCTGGACCGCGGCGAGCGTGCGGCCGCGCGTGCGAAGGAAGAACTCGGCCTGACCGCGGGTCGCGTGCCGGTCGAGGAGCTCGTCGAGCTCGGTCCGCCGGTGCACGACGACCACGCGCCGCTGGAGGGGCACGTCAGGCTCCCCGGGTGGGAGCGGCGCCGCCGGTGGCCGAGCCGCCTGCGGCCCCCGCACCGGTGAACGCGGCGAGCGCGCCGCTGAGCAGGTCCGGCGTGATGGTCAGGCTGCCGATCTTGGGCAGCGCCCCGGCGAGGTCGCGCATCGCCACGGCCAGGATGGTCGACCGGTCCATGCCTTCGTACACGTCCATGACGGTCCGGAACTTGGCGTTGTTCGCCTCGCCGAGCCGGCGGATCTCCTCGGCCTGCGCGGCCGACGTGAGGTCGCGACGCTCGGCCGCGGCCCGGGCCTCGACGAGCGCCGCGGCGGCGGTCTCCTCGGCCTCGCGCCGGAGGTTGGCGCCCTCCTGCGCGACGAGCCGTTCCCGCCGGGTCGCGAGCTCGATCTGGCTCGCGAGCTCGTTCTCCGAGATGGTGCGCTCGCGCTCGACGGCCAGCGCCCGCCGCTCGTACGTCGACCGGTCGGCCTCGGCCTGGACGTGCTCGCGCAACGGGGTCTGGAGTGCGCGCTCGACGTCGCCGTCGGGACGGACCGCGAGCACGTGGACCCCGAGGACCTCGATGCCGGTCGAGGCCAGCCGGGCGTCCGACCCCAGGGCTCCCACGAGCTGGGCCCGGACCTGGCTCACGCCCTGCTCGAGCGCGGTCGTGAGAGGGACGGCGGCGAGGTGGTCGATCGCGTGGCTCTGCGCGAGCTGGCCGATGATCGTCGCGACCTGGTCGCGACCCGTTGTCGTGGCGGCCCCGGTGTCGGGGTCGATCCCGAAGTCGAGCCGCTGCGAGACGACGGCAGGGTCCGCGAACCGGTACGTCACGTTGACCTGGACCGTGACGTCCTGGTGGTCGCGCGTCGTGGCGTGGAAGAGGACGGGCAGCTCCTGGTCGTCGACCGGGACCTCGCTGAGGACCGAGGTTCCGGGGCGGAACCAGAAGGCCTGGCCGATCCCGTGGTGCGCGACGCGCCCCGCCTTGAGGTGGATCACGGCACCCGTGGGGCTGCCGAGGAAGTGTCGCAGCCAGGGGTAGCGCTTGATGGTGGCCATGGGAGGCTCCGTCCGTCGCGGTTGTTTATGTCACTCTGACGATAAGCCTGGATCGTCTTTAGCGTCAACCTGACGATAAGAAGGTAGGGTGGGGGCATGAGCGAGCACCCGGAGACCCCGCCGTCCGCCGCCCGGATCCCCGTCACGGTCGACGTCGTCGCGCTCACGGTCCGTGACGGGACCCTCCAGGTCCTGCTCGTGACGCGGCTCCTCGACCCCTACCGGGACCGCCTCGCTCTGCCGGGCGGGTTCGTCCTGCCCGACGAGTCCCTGCCGCAGGCCGCCGCCCGCGAGCTCGCCGAGGAGACCGGCGTCGCGGTCCCCGGCCACCTCGAGCAGCTCCGCACCTACGGCCCGCTCGGCCGCGACCCGCGCGGCCCCGTGCTGACCGTCGCGCACCTCCTGCTCGCACCCACGTACGGCCTGCCGACCGCGGGCAGCGACGCCGCGCAGGTCGGCTGGTACCCGGTCGAGGAGGCGCTCGCCGACGCGGACGACCTCGCGTTCGACCACCACCGCATCCTGCGCGACGGCGTCGAGCGCGCCCGCGCCAAGCTCGAGTACTCGACGCTCGCGACCGCCTTCTGCGGCCCCGAGTTCACGATCGCGCAGCTCCGCGCGGTCTACGAGGCCGTGTGGGGCACCCGCCTGGACCCCCGCAACTTCCACCGCAAGGCGGTCGGGACGCCGGGCTTCCTCGTCGAGACGGGAGAGTCGACCTCGGGCGGCACGGGCCGACCCGCCGCGCTCTACCGGCTCGCGCCCGAGGCCGAGCGTTCCGCCGGGGCGCGCGACGCCGTCGGGCAGGACGAGGCACCCGCGTCCGTGCCCGCCGTGCTCAACCCGCCCCTCATGCGACCAGCCGGGTGACCGGCGGCTACCGTCCCTCCGCCGGCTCGCGCGCTCCTGCCGCGTAGAGGCCGGCGAGGCGGCGCAGCAGGTCGCGCAGCTCGGGCGGGTCGAGCACCTCGAACGGGGTGTCGACCGTCGCGAGGAAGCCCGCGACGTCGAGCAGCGAGTCCGAGCCGGTCTCCAGGACGCACGTGCCGTCGTCGGACCCTGTGAGGATGCCCGCGGTCGGCGTGACGCGCGCCGCGATCTCCGTCGCGGGCGCGAGGAAGCGGATGCGCGGCCGGTGGTGCCACGCGGTCGACCCGACGCCCCGCATGACGTGCCGTGCGACGTCGGGCTCGGGCGGCTCGCGCGGGGCGAACCGCGGCCCGCCCGGCGTGCGCGGGCTCATGCGGTCGGCGCGGAACGTCCGCCAGTCCTCGCGCACGGTGTCCCACGCGAGCAGGTACCAACGGCGGCCCGTGTAGACGAGGCGGTGCGGCTCGACGTCCCGCAGGGTCGCCACGCCGTCGCGCCCGACGTAGTCGAAGCGCACGCGCTCGCTGCGGCTGATCGCGGTCGAGACCGCGGTGAGGACCTCTGCGTCGACCGTCGGGCCGCCCGCCGCGGCCGACACGGTGGCCTGGCGCAGCGCGTTGACGCGGTGCCGCAACCGCGACGGCAGCGACTGCTCGAGCTTGGCCAGCGCCCGTACCGACGTCTCCTCGATGCCCGCGACCGACCCCGCGGCCGCAGCCTGGAGGCCGACGGCGACCGCGACGGCCTCGTCGTCGTCCAGCAGGAGCGGCGGCAGCTCCGAGCCCGCCGCGAGGCGGTAGCCGCCCGCGGGCCCGGTGCGTGAGCGCACCTCGTAGCCCAGCAGGCGCAGGCGTTCGACGTCGTTGCGGACCGTGCGCGTCGTGACGTCGAGGCGCGCCGCGAGGTCGGCGCCCGACCAGTCGCGTCGCACCTGGAGCAACGACAGCAACCGCAGGAGCCGTACGGAGGTGTCCAACATGCCTCGATCCTCGCAGGCATCGAGGAATCGCACGTTCCACAATCCTCCGTAGCGTGGGAGGCAACAGCACGAACCGCTGCTGGACCGCACGGCACGAGGAGCCCGACGATGAGCGACACGACCGGCACGACCCCGAGCACGACCCCGAGCGCGACCCCGGCCCGCACCGCCGCCACGACGCCGCGCGGCCTGACGACCGTGAGCCTCTGGTCCGACGACGTCACCGCGGCGGTCGCCTGGTACACCGAGGTGTTCGGCGTCGCCCCGTACTACGTCATGCCGCCCGCGCCGGCCCCGGCCGCGTACGTCGAGTTCCGGGTGGGCGACTACCAGCACGAGCTCGGGATCATCGACCGCTCGTATGCCCCCGCGGGGGCCGCGACGGCGCCCGGCGGAGCGGTCGTCTACTGGCACGTCGACGACGTCCGCGCGACCTACGCGCGCCTGCTGGCCCTGGGGGGCACCGAGTACCAGCCGGTCACCCCGCAGGGCGACGGCGGGTTCGTGACCGCGGCCGTCGTGGACCCGTTCGGGAACGTGCTCGGCGTCATGGAGAACCCGCACTACCTCGCGGTGCTGGAGGGGCGCGAGGGGTGAGCGCTCCGGTTCGCTGCCGGCGGTCCTCAAGGGTGTCGCCGGGGCCAGGACCGTCCGGATGTCGAGCCGTTTCCGCCCGTCAGACGGCGCCCACAGAGCACTTTCGAAGGGGCTTCGAACGCCAGATGAACTCCAGGTGAACAGTCGTCGAAGACTCGCCGACTTGGTTCAGACCGCTGTCATCCAGCGTCCACCATGGAGTACGTGACCGAGACGATCCTGCTCGCGCTCGTGGTGGTGACGGCCCTGGCCTTCGACTTCACGAACGGCTTCCACGACACCGGCAACGCGATGGCCACGTCCATCGCCACACGTGCCCTCAAGCCCAAGACCGCCGTCGCGCTGTCTGCAGTCCTCAACCTGGTCGGGGCGTTCCTGTCCCTGGCCGTGGCGGCGACGATCGCCAAGGGGATCGTGGACGCGAACGTCATCACCCTCGAGGTGGTGCTCGCCGGCCTGGTGGGTGGCATCACCTGGAACCTGCTGACCTGGTTGCTGGGTATCCCGTCGAGCTCGTCGCACGCCCTCATCGGCGGTGTCGTCGGCTCGGTCCTGGCTGCGGTCGGGACGAGCGGGGTCCTGTGGACCGGTGTCCTGTCCAAGGTGATGATCCCCGCTCTGCTCGCTCCCGTGATCGCGATCGGGGTCGCCGCGCTCGGCACCTTCCTGGTCGCTCGCATCACCAAGGACCTGCCGCAGGACACCACGAGCCGCGGGTTCCGCTGGGGTCAGATCGGCTCCGCCTCGCTCGTCTCGCTCGCGCACGGCACCAACGACGCACAGAAGTCGATGGGCATCATCCTGCTTGCGCTCATCGCGGGCGGGGCCGTCCCGTCCGACTCGGGGGTCCCGTTCTGGGTCGTCCTGTCGTGCGCGTTCTTCATGGCGCTGGGCACCTATCTGGGCGGCTGGCGCGTCATCCGCACGCTCGGCAAGGGCCTCGTCGAGATCGACTCGCGCCAGGGCATGGCCGCCGAGACCTCCTCGGCCGCGGTCATCCTCCTCTCGAGCCACTTCGGCTTCTCCCTGTCGACGACGCACGTCGCGACCGGTTCGATCCTCGGCTCGGGCGTCGGCATGCCGGGCGCGAAGGTCCGGTGGGGCGTCGCGGGCAAGATGCTCGCTGCGTGGGGCCTGACGCTGCCTGCCGCCGGCATCGTCGGCGCGCTGTGCTTCTGGCTGCAGGACGTCATCGGTGGTGTCGGTGGGACCGTCGCGGTCTTCACGATCCTCATCGGCGTCTCGACCGCGATCTGGGTCGCGTCGCGCCGCAAGCCGGTCGACGCGTCGAACGTCAACGACGAGTGGGACGGCGAGGGCGAGACCGCTGTGGTCGACGCCGCCGAGTCCTTCACGGCCGTCGCCGTCGAGGTCACGGCCGAGGCCGAGGCCACGATCGCGGCGACCACGGCCGCGAACGCCGCCGCCCCGAACGCTGCTGCTCCGACCACCACCGCCCGTGAGGGAGTCCACGCATGAGCGAGTTCATCCACTTCGACGCCCTGCTCCAGGTCGTGGTCGCCGGTGCGATCGTCGGCGCGGGCCTGCCCGCGCTGTTCGCGCTGGGCGTCCGCCTGCTCGCCCCGTCGCAGGGCGCGGCGCTCGCGGTGGAGGGTGCGCCGTCGGGCACGGAAGCAGACCCGACGACGGCGCGCCCCACGGGCCTGCGCCTCGCCGCCGCGGTGGTGTGCTTCGGCACGGTGCTGGCCGCGTGCGCGGTGGGCATCTGGTTCCTCGCGTCCGGCGGTCACTGACCTCCCGCACGACCCCCGACTGGAGGCCGCCCCGTCGTTCGACGAC